>NZ_JANIAG010000051.1:0-32421 GCF_028682155.1 Pseudomonas sp. 39004 | reverse complement strand
CTTGACCGCGAAAAAGGCCGGCGCCCACAGCACCAGGTCGGCCAGCTTGCCCACCTCCACCGACCCCACCTCATGGGCAATGCCGTGAGTCAGCGCCGGGTTGAGGGTGTATTTGGCGATGTAGCGCTTGACCCGGAAGTTGTCGCTGTAGCTGCTGTCGGGGGCCAGTGGCCCACGGCGCAGTTTCATCTGGTGGGCTACCTGCCAGGTACGCAGCACCACCTCGCCGACCCGGCCCATGGCCTGCGAGTCGGACGAGGTCATGGCGAAGGCGCCCATGTCGTGGAGGATGTCTTCGGCAGCGATGGTTTCGCGGCGGATGCGCGACTCGGCAAACGCCACGTCCTCGGCGATGCTCGGGTCCAGGTGGTGGCAGACCATGAGCATGTCCAGGTGTTCGTCGACCGTGTTGATGGTGTACGGCAAGGTCGGGTTGGTCGAGGACGGCAGCACGTTGGCCTGCCCTGCAGCGCGGATGATGTCCGGCGCATGGCCGCCGCCAGCGCCCTCGGTGTGGAAGGTATGGATGGTGCGGTCACCGATGGCCGCCAGGGTGTCTTCGATGCAACCGGACTCGTTGAGGGTGTCGGTGTGGATCGCCACCTGGATGTCCATCTCCTCGGCCACGCCCAGGCAGCAGTCGATGGCCGCCGGGGTCGAGCCCCAGTCCTCGTGCAGCTTCAGGCCCACGGCACCAGCGGCGATCTGCTCGCGCAACGCCTCGGGGCGCGAAGCATTGCCTTTGCCCAACAAGCCGATGTTGATCGGCAGGCTGTCGGCCGCCTGGAGCATTCGCGCCAGGTACCACGGCCCGGGCGTGCAGGTGGTGGCATTGGTGCCGGTGGCCGGCCCCGTGCCGCCGCCAATGAAGGTGGTTACGCCGCTGGTGAGCGCCTCCTCCACCTGCTGCGGGCAGATGAAATGGATGTGCGAATCGATACCGCCGGCCGTGACGATCTTGCCTTCAGCAGCGATCACTTCGGTACCCGGGCCAACCGGCACGGTGACCCCCGGTTGCACATCGGGGTTGCCGGCCTTGCCAATCGCGGCAATGCGCCCGTGCTTGACGCCGATGTCGGCCTTGACGATCCCCCAGTGGTCGATGATCAACGCGTTGGTCAGCACCAGGTCCATGGCCTCGGCCGCCAGCATCTGGCCCTGCCCCATGCCGTCACGGATGACCTTGCCACCGCCAAACTTGACCTCTTCGCCATACACCGTGAAGTCCTTCTCGACCTCGACCCACAGCGCGGTATCGGCCAGGCGCACGCGGTCGCCGACGGTAGGGCCGAACATATCGGCATAGGCGCGACGGGAAATACGGCTCATACCCTGCCCTCCAGTGCGCCCATCACCTTGCCCTGGAAGCCATACACCTCACGCTTGCCGGCATAGGCCACCAGTTGCACGGTGCGGGCCTGGCCCGGTTCGAAGCGCACGGCGGTGCCGGCCGGGATGTCCAGGCGAAAGCCCAGGGTGGGCGCACGTTCGAACACCAGTGCGTCGTTGACTTCGTAGAAGTGATAGTGCGAGCCGACCTGCACCGGTCGGTCGCCATGGTTGGCCACACGGACGCTCACCGTCGCACGGCCGCTGTTGAGTTCGATGTCGCCGGCGGCGACCTGGATTTCACCTGGGATCATGCGGGGCTCCTGGCCGGGTTCAGACGATGGGGTCATGCACGGTCACCAGCTTGGTGCCATCCGGGAAGGTCGCCTCGACCTGCACGTCGTGGATCATTTCGGCGATGCCTGGCATGACCTGCTCACGGTTCAGCACTTCGCGGCCCAGGCTCATCAGCTCGGCCACCGTGCGGCCATCACGGGCGCCTTCGAGCACGGCGGCACTGATCAGCGCCACCGCTTCCGGGTAGTTGAGTTTCAGGCCGCGGGCCAGGCGCCGCTCCGCCAACAGCGCGGCGGTGAACAGCAGCAGTTTGTCTTTCTCTCTCGGGGTCAGCTCCATGGCGCTTCTCTCAGGTAGCCCAGATACGCGGCGGGCAAGCAGGCAGGCCGATAACGGCCGGGCGCAGGACATGCCACAGGCGTTGCAAGGTGTGTTGCAGGTGTTGGTTGTCGTGGTCGAGCAGGCGGATCACCAGCAGAGACCCAAGCAAGGTCGCCCCAGCGGGATTGTCCAGTTCGTCGAGCAAGGCCCGGACGTGCTCCAGCAGTGCGGGGTCGGCCGGGCTCGCGCAGAAGGTGGCCAGCAGCGGGTGGCCGGCGAGCTTGTCCAGTTGCCCACCTTCGATGCGCAGCCGTTCGTACAGGCCGGGGTCGTCGGGCATTTCGATGTGCAAGCGGCTGTCGAGGGCGCCGTGATCGAAGCGTTCGTTCATGACCGGGCGGCCCAGGCACAAGGTTTCCCAGGCCAGCAACCGGGCGCCCGGCGCCAGGGTGAAACGGCTGTCGAGGCTGGCGCGGGCACCGGCGAAGAAGATGCTGTCCTGGGGCAACCATTCCAGGGTGCTGTCGGCGCCCAGGTGAAAGCGCTGGGCCAAGCGCGCGGTCGGGCCGATGCTGCGGTAGAACTTGCTGGCGCCAGGCATGGTCAGCAACGCATGGCTGCCAGGCTCAAGGTGGATATCCAGCTCCAGCCGGTCGCCGGCGACGATGCCACCAGGCGGGTGCAGCACATACACATGGCACGGCGCCCCCTCAGGATAGAAAGGCCGCTGCACCAAAAGAGGTCCGAAATGCCGCCGCGCACCAAGGCGGGTCACATCGTCGCGTCGGCTAAAACGCAACTGCAGGTAGGCGCTCCAGCCCGCATCGTCTTGCTGTTGTTCGATCTGCTCCGCGAGCGACATCCTGCGGCCCCTGAAATCCGTGACCTGACGGCCGTTTAGAGGGTCAGGCAGGCGGCACTGAAGCGCTGCCAGCCTGACCACTCGATCAAATTCTCAGGCTGGATATAGCAGGTTGCGGGCCAACTACGCAGGTGAACGAAGATGAAACCGTCAGCGCAGCCGCTCTGGCATCGGGCACACGGGGCTACGGCGCACAAAGCGGGGGCGCGCGCAGGCCCTGTTTCGGTGCCGGGCCAGCGGTTTCAGTAGTCGAAGCGGTCTACGGCCCGCCGGCGTTCGTTGTCATCGCGGCGGTCGTAACTGGCGGTGGTCTGGATATTGGCATGGTGCGCGAGCTTCTGGGCAATCGACAGGTCGTGCTCTTCGATCACCCGGGTGATGAACGCACGGCGAAAATCATGAGGCATGATCTTCACGCCAACCTGCGCACCCCGCTGGCGGGCAATGTAATAGATCGCATGCTTGGTGATGCGTGCGCGGGTAATGTGATTGCCGCGGCGAATGCGG
Source organism: Pseudomonas sp. 39004 (assembly GCF_028682155.1). Classification (NCBI taxonomy): domain Bacteria; kingdom Pseudomonadati; phylum Pseudomonadota; class Gammaproteobacteria; order Pseudomonadales; family Pseudomonadaceae; genus Pseudomonas; species Pseudomonas sp. 39004. The sequence continues at coordinate 29,105 of NZ_JANIAG010000051.1, read as the reverse complement.
TTGAACAGAAATGGGTCGTCGGATGCGCCCTCCGGCAAGTCATCGCGGCGCAGGTCCAGCCACGCCTGCAGCTTTTCGAACGCCCAAGGTGGCGCGTACTTGATCAGCTGCCGGTTGCCCTTGCCCAGCACCTGCAGGCTGCGGGCTTCGAAGTCTACCTGGCTCAGGTCGATGTCCACCGACTCCGACTTGCGCATACCGGTGCCATACAGCAAGGCGATGATCGCCGCGTCGCGCACGCCTTGCGGCCGGGGATCGGCGGCGCACACCTCCATCAACTCGCGGATCAAGCTGCGGCGCAGGTTGCGCCCCGGTGGCAGGCGGCTGCCGGTGGCGGGCTTGACCTCGCGGATCCTCAGCAACTGTTCGTGGTCGATCAGGCCCTGGCGCCACGCCTCGTTCATCACCCCGCGTATTGCATTCACATACAGCGACGAACTGTTGGGGGCATAGCCATCTTCACGCAACGCAGCCACCAGGGCGATCACGTGGCCAGGGTCGAGCCGGTGCCACGGCACATCGACGATATTGCAGTCGGCAAAGCCCAGCCGGTCAGCGGCGTCCTGAAGGATGTAGCGCATGGTTTGCTGGCTGGAGGGGGCCAGGCGGGCCATGTACTGCAGCAGGGGGTTTTTCGAGAAATCGGTCACAACGTGAATCCTGTAGCGACGCTTGGACCGGTACGGGGACAGGCACAGCGCTAAGCGAGTCGGTGCATGGCCATCACCTTGATATTCAAGGAGATGTGCGAAGGTTCGGGGCGTGATCTTACCCCAATTGACAGCAGCTGAATGAAAGAAGGACTGCCGGCTGGTGTGGTGTTTCAGAAGTACCAATGAAAATTAGCTACCCAAGGCCCGTGCCCCACGGGCGATGGAGGCCAGGGTGTCGATCGAGCGCCGCGCGGGCGGCGCTCGATTTCCGCCCCACCTCCAAACCCAAGACAGGCACCTGGCCCCCATCACCCTATCTCCCGTCAAGCACATAGCAGCCCCACTCCCCAACATTCCGTGAAAATCCACACCGCGGCTTCTTTGACACCTTTGATATCGGGTACAGGAGCGCTTCGCACTCCATCGCGGGACAAGCCCGCTCCCACAAAATGGACTGCCCACCGGCGGTTGGCCATCGCGGCCATTGCGAGAGCAACTGATAATTGAATAATCCCGCTCTTAACAGGCTATGAGTGGCGTTGGGGACCACGACAACTTGCCGTCCACTGGCACCCGCAGAACCGCAAGGCCACCTACCCACGCCAGAATCCTGGATTTCTTTGTCACCCTAACCTCCCTTTACACCGGGAACAGCAGCCCGGTTCATCCCTTCGCAATTAATAGACTAAGCACTTAGTCTAGAATACACTCGCGCCGACGGAAGCGTCCAGGGTGCCGAAGCGGCCCCCTGCTCAGGGATATCGCTACAAGGAACGCTCACCAAGGGTGGGCAACCATTCAGTGCCTACAGGGCCGGAATAAAAATGACTGAACATGGCATCGCAAAAGCTGACACCTACCATGACCTTGCAGCCAAGCATGTGTCGGCAAGCCGGATCATCGCGTTGTTCATCCCCTATAAACTGCAAATAGCACGGGTCGTCTGCCTGATCCTGGTGTGCTCTGCGATCGGCATGGCGTCCCCTTTCCTGCTGCGGGCGATCATTGACGAGGCTCTACCTGACGGGGACTTGCGCCTTCTTGTGTACCTCGCGGGGGGGTTGATTGGCGTTGCCGCTCTAACGGCTGGGCTGAACACTCTGCAGATCGTCATGTCGACCAAGATCGGCCAGTCGATCATGCATGACCTGCGGGTGAAGCTTTACTCGCACTTGCAATCGCTTTCCCTGTCGTTCTTCACGGCAACACGCTCTGGCGAAATCCAATCACGCATTGCCAGCGATATCGGGGGCCTGCAAACACTCGTCACCCATACTGCCAACGAGTTGGCACGTAACTTCAGCATCGTGGTGATGACAACCATTGCCATGTTTCTACTCGACTGGCGCCTTGCGCTGTTTTCGATGATCGCGGTGCCGATCTCGATCCTCCTGAGCGACCGCGTCGGCAAGCTGCGGGAAACCATTACCCACGAACAGCAGGTGCGCCTTGGCGATATGTCTGCAGCGGTGCAGGAATCGCTGTCGATTTCGGGGGTGATCCTGGCGCGTACCCTCGGCCGCGCGGCACATTTGACCCAACGCTTCACCCGCACCTCGAAAGAGGTCGCCAGCCTTGAGGTCCGCTCCCACACCGCAGGTGAGTGGCAATGGCAGTTGATCCTGCTGATGCTGTCGATGTTCCCGGCGCTTACCCTGTTGCTGGGCGGCCTGTTGCTCAATGCTGGGGTACCGGCGACCATCGGCACGCTGGTGGCGATGATCGCCCTGCAGGAGCAGTTGCTCTGGCCCTTGGAAGGCTTACTGGAAATCGGCCGTGAAATGCGCACCACCCGCGCCTTGTTCACCCGTGTTTTTCAGTACCTTGACCAGCCCGTGGAGATCACCGAACAACCTGATGCCATCACCTTGGATCGCCTGCACATGCAAGGCGCAGTGCAGTTGAAGCATGTCAGCTTCTCTTACCCAGATAACCCGCAGCCAACACTGTCGGATGTCTCGATCGATATTCCAGCCGGCTCCAGCGTCGCCATCGTAGGTTCAACAGGGTCGGGCAAGACCACGCTGGGTTATCTGCTGGCGCGCCTTTACGATGTCAGTGCTGGTGAAATCCGTTACGACGGCGTGGACGTACGCACGCTGAGTTTTGAAACGGTGACCGATCTGCTTGGCGTGGTGACACAGGAGCCGTATCTGCTCTATGCCTCGGTGGCAGAAAACCTTCGCTTCGCAAAACCCGACGCCACCGATGAAGAGCTGATCGCGGCGGCCAAGATCGCGCAAATTCACGACAGCCTGTCGGCCTTGCCCGACGGGTATGACACGCTGGTTGGCGACCGCGGGTACCGGTTCTCGGGCGGTGAAAAGCAGCGCCTTGCGCTCGCCCGCACGATCCTGCGCAACCCTCCGATCCTGCTGCTCGATGAAGCGACCAGTGCGTTGGACACAAAAACCGAACGCGCCATGGAAGTTGCCCTGGCGGCCCTGGCTAAAGGCCGCACCACAATCACCATTGCCCACCGCCTCTCCACCATTCGGCATGCTGATCAGATCGTCGTTCTACAGCATGGCCGCGTTGTTGAATGCGGAACGCACACTGAGCTGGAGCAGCTCAACGGTGTTTATGCTGGGCTCATCGCTAACATGAATTCAAATGCCGCTTGACCTCACCTTAACCTGAGGTTTTATAAGGGGTGTCGGTTTGCCTTCGCAAACCCTGCTCGCCGCGGCGGGTGAACGATCGAAGTGGAGCCGACATGAACAAGCATCACGCCTCACCTGCCCAAAGCGCGCAATCCGTGTCAGAAGCAGGCACACCTGTGGATAACCGCCCGGCCAATGCTGGCTGGGCTGCCCTGCTGTCGGGCGCGAATGGCGTGCGCTCGCTCGCGTTGGCCGGGGGCGTGGTGCTGCATGCGGTCAACGTCTACATTGCGACCACTATTTTGCCTTCAGTGGTCAAGGACATCGGCGGTATCGACTATTACGCGTGGAATACCACGCTGTTCGTCGCGGCCTCGATCCTCGGTTCAGCGCTCTCGGCCAGGTTGCTTGGCGCCGCTGGGCCACGTGGCGCCTACATCGTCGCCACACTGGTGTTTGCCTGCGGCGCGCTGCTGTGTGCGTTTGCCCCCTCGATGCCGATCATGTTGGCGGGGCGGCTTGTTCAGGGGCTCGGCGGGGGTTTTCTGTTCGCCCTCTCCTACGCCATGATCCGGCTGGTTTTCGACGAGGCCTTATGGCCACGTGCGATGGCGCTGGTCTCGGGCATGTGGGGAGTGGCGACGTTGGTCGGCCCTGCGGTCGGCGGTATCTTCGCTGAACTCGGCGCGTGGCGCGCCGCGTTCTGGTCACTGATCCCGGTCGCCGTGTTGTTCGCACTGCTGGCTGGCGTCGTGCTGCCCAAACGCCATGCTGAACGGTCAGCGCGCGCGCCGCTGCCACTTGCCCAATTGGTGTTTCTGACCTCGGCAGTGCTGGCCGTTTCGGCCGGCAGCGTCTCGCCAAGCTTGCCCTGGAACATCGCCGGCCTTGGCGCCGCCGTTATTCTCACAGCCTTGCTGATAGGCACCGAAAGCCGCTCACGGCATAGGCTGCTGCCGGCAGGTGCATTCAGCCTCACCTCTGCGTTGTGCGCCCTGTATGCGACGATGTCGCTGCTGGCCGTCGCTGTTACCAGTGGCGAGATTTTCGTGCCGCTGTTCCTCCAGGTGCTCCACCATCAGTCCCCCCTCGCCGCCGGCTATCTCGCTGCGCTCATGGCTGCCGGGTGGACGCTCGGGTCCCTCGCCAGTGCCGGGGCGAGTGATAAAGGCATCAGGCGCGCCATCCTCGCCGGCCCAATCCTTGGGTTGGCCGGCATGGTGGCGCTTGCCATTCTGATTCGAAGCGAAAGTGCAGGCGGCTGGCTGACGATCACGCCGATCTGCCTGGCACTGGTTGCGATCGGGTTGGGGGTGGGCCTGGCCTGGCCGCACCTGCTGACCCGCGTGTTTCAGGTCGCCTCGGCAGGCGAGCAGGACTTGGCTGCGGCGTCCATCACCACCGTGCAGCTGTTCGCCACAGCACTCGGCGCGGCGCTGGCCGGCATGGTGGCAAACCTTGCCGGGCTGACAGACCCAGGCGGTAGCCTGGGCACGGCGAGCGCTGCAACTTGGCTGTTCGGCGTATTCGCTTTCGCGCCCCTGTTCGCCTTGTTTGCTGCCCAGCGCGTGATCCGGCTTCACGGCGAATCAGGGCCCCGGGCACAACAGGCCTGCACCCGTTAGCCCAAGGGCATTATTCGAGAAACCGCCGGATCATGCGCATCAACGTTGGCGTATAGGCTTTGAGCTTGAAATCGCGGTCCAGTACAGAGCGCGAGACGGCTCCGTCAATGAGCGCGAGCAGCCAGGTAGCAGCGATTTTCGGGTCCAGGGCGGTATCAATCTGGCCTTGGGCGATCCCCCGGCGCAGAAGAGTAACCAGATCGCCCTTGATCGAAGCCTCGCTGGCCGCGAACAAGGTGGCCATCTCAGGGTTGCGCATGCTCTCGGCAACGACCTCGACCCCGATCTTGGCGTAGACCGGGTCGGCGCACTGCTTGAGCAGGCCTTTTGCCAATTGTTCGATAGCCACAATGGCATCGGGCTCGTCGGCAAGTTGGGCGAAGCGTTCGCTCATTTCACGTCGGTCTTCCTCCACAATGGCCTCAATCACTGCCTGTTTGTTGGGGAAGTAGTGAAACAGGTTGCCTGGGCTCATGCCCGCTGCGGCACAGATCTCGTTGGTCGAAGTGCCGCGGAAGCCTTTCTCGGCAAAGCACGCCACAGCGGCTTCGAGGATGTGCTGCAGCTTGGCCTGGTGTTTCTCAGGGTCGACTTTTCTCATGCTTTCTCCAGGGATGCAGAAGCCGACCTGCAACGCTATTCATTAGATCGACTACTTAGTCTCTCATTTGAAAAACCGCCCACACAAGGTTGTCGTCGAAGCCGCCGTGCATGCCCGCCATACGGCGGGCACCGCAAAAGCCTGCGTTACCAGTTGTAACTCAACTTGGCCGTGAATTCGCGCCCCGGGTTGTAGTAGTTCGCCGTGCCGGAACCCACCACATGCTGCTCATCAAACAGGTTGCTGACATTCAGGGCAAGGTCGGTGCCCTTGGCAATCCGGTAGTTCAAAGCCGCATCAAACAACGTGGTCCCATCGCTCTTCTTGGTATTGGCAGCATCCATGTAATAAGCCCCCACATACCGCGCGCCCAGGCCGACGCTCACGTCCGTGTCAGGAATGCTGTAGTAGCTCCACAACGACGCCGATTGCTTCGGCGCGGTGGTAAATTCCTTACCCTTGAGCGACGAGCCGTCATACAACGCCCCGCGCAGCACTTCGGACTCCATATACGAATACGCCCCGATCACGCTGATGTTCTGCGTCACTTGCGCCTTGGCTTCCAGATCAAGGCCGCGCACACGGGACTCACCCACCGTCTGCTGCTCGATGATGCCGCTCGGCAGCACCACGGCGATGGTGACGTTTTCCTGGGTCAGGTCATAAATGGCAGCGGAGAACAACGCGTCCATGCCCATGGGCGAGTACTTGATGCCCACTTCGTACTGCCGGCCGGTCTGCGGGGTGACGCCGACCTGGGGCGGCGAGACCGATTCGACCATGCTTACGTAGGTCGAAACCTCATCGTTGACGATGTAGGTCAGCGCACCGCGGTAAGAGGTTTCGGAGAAGTTGTCGCGCTCACTCCCCACCGTGCCGATGTACTCCTTGCTGGACAGCTCCATGGAGTCATTACGCACGCCCGCAGTAGCGATGACGCGGTCGTAGAACGACAGGTTCTGCTGCAGGAACACCGCCTTGGTCGTGGCGTCATTCTTTTTGCGGGTATAAGGCGTGATGCCGCCGGGCACACCGGTGAATACCGGGTTGGCGATATCGATCGAAGGCGCCAGGCCATAGACGGAGCTTTGCTTGGTGGTCGAGTCCAGATATTCCACACCCACCAGGGTGCTGCTGTCGATGTGCTCGAACTGGGCATCGTACTGCAGCATCAGGTTGCCGTTGAGCTGGTCGGCGTCGCTGTCGGTACCAAACACGTAGCGTGGAATGGTGGTGCCAACGCGCGTCGGGCTATCGCTGAGGTAGGCGTAGCCAAAGTCATCGCTCAACTCGCTGTAACGCAGGTTGCTGCGCAGCACGAAGCCGTTGTCGAAGTCGTGGGTGATGTTACCGCTGAGGCTGGTGCGCTCGACGTTGTGGAAGTTGTAGCTGGGCTCACCGTAGAAATCGCTGCGGTCGTATTCCTTGTCCAGCGGGTAACCACCGCTGTTCGGCGAACTGTCGGTCTTCAGGTAATCCAGAATCACGGTGGCCGAGGTGTAGTCGGTGGGCGCCCAGGTCAGGCCACCCATCACGAAGCGGTTGTCGTCCTGGGAATGGTCGTACTCGCGGTCGCTGTTCTGCATCTTGGCGGTGAAGCGACCGGCCAGGGTTTTTTCGTCGTTCAGGGCATCGCCTACGTCGATGCCTGTTTCGGCATGGTCATAGGAGCCGTAGGTCACGTAGCCTTGGCCGAACTGCTCGAAGCGCGGCTGTTTGGTCACGAAGTTTACCGAGCCGCCTGGATCTGCCGGGCCAAACAGGGTGGAGTTGGCGCCGCGCAGAATCTCGATGCGCTCGTAGGCGAACGGGTCTTCACGCACGCCGCGCATCGAGCTCAAGGTCAGCCCATCGCGGTAGGTCGTGGCCTGGAAGCCGCGGATCTGGAAGTAGTCGTTGCGGTCGTCCGAGCCATAGAAGTCGCTGATGACGCCGGGGGTGTAGAGCAGCGCCTCTTCCGTGGTGCTGACACTGCGCTGCTCCATTTCCTTGCGGGTAACCACAGATACGGACGCAGGTGTGTTGAGGATGCTGGTGGCGACCTTGCCACCCACCCAAAGCTCCTTGGCAACCACCGAGTCGGTGTCGTCGTCAGCACTGGCCTTGACCTTGGCATTGATGATGACGGGCGCAAGGCGATAGTCCTCGGTCGCACCCAGTTCGAGCGGGCCGGCAGGCTTTACTTGCGGGATCACCAGATAGGCGTTCGGGCCTTGCTGCTGCGCCTGTAGCTCGGTGCCCTGCAACAACGACGACAGGGCTGCCGGTGTTTCGAGCGGGCCTTGTATGCCTTGGGTCGTGCGGTCGGCGATGCTCTGCGCATCGTAGGAAAGGCTGACACCTGCCTGCCGCGCAAAGCGGTCAAGCGCCGGCGCCAGCGGGCCGGCAGGGATGCTCCACTGCTGCAGCTGGCTGTTGTGATCAGCGGGCAACGGTTGCGCAAGCGACGGCAATGCATAGCTGCTGACAACCAACCCCAGGAAGGCGCCGTGCAAGGCTCGATTCAAGGGATGGCGCTGGGGAACCGGGGTCGAACTCATTTTCTCGCTCCGTGGAGTGCTGGCGGACTGGCCTGTATTCCGGCCTTCCCTACAAGCCGAACGAGAATGAGAAAACACCTCATTTATTTTCAGGCTAGCTACGCACCCACGTCATTCGCGCACTGTCTATCGATCCCCGATGCTCAATGCCCACAGCGCTGGGCCCGGTTCTTCAACGTTTACCGGGACGCAACGGCCTGCAGCATGTCGACGATGAACTGCCGGGTGCCGGGTAATGACTTGTGGAATGCCTCGTCTTGATGCGGGGCTACTTCCAAGTCGCCGTCTTGCACACTCAGCGCAACCTGCTGTTGATACCGCGCCGCAAACTGCTCGCGTATGAACTCGGCTTCCGGCGAATCGTCGTCCAGAAACTCTTCCAGTACCTCTTGCGCGGCATGTACGAACACAAGGCTCTGGTTGTACTGCTGAGTCTGCAGCTTGGCCTGTGCGTGTGAAGCCTGAATTTGGGCATCCATCGCCTCAACCTTGGCGCGCAGCCAAGCGTTGGAATTCTGCAGGGTGGTGATGGTCTCGGCCAGACCTGTGTCGCGCCCCGCCGCGGGCATTCCCGGGCGCTGGGCTGCCTGGGCCTGTGCAATTTTGGACAACTGCTCGTGTATCACGTCGATCACGGCTTGCTGGCGCTTCACCTGTGACCTGAGGAGTACCGCTTCTGTGAAGTACTGGCGAACGTGGTCGCGCAGCGGCTCCAGTTTTGTGTTGGCGCGGGCCGCGCCGGCATCCCAGCCTTCTGAATAACCCTGCGAGCGGCCCTCTTCGAAGCCTGCTTTGCGGCCCTCGCGGCGCCCTTGCTCGCGGCCGACGTAAAGGTTGGCCTCGGCCTGCTGAGCAGAACCGTTGTAACCGCCGTCCAGTCTCATTGTGCTGCCTCGTGCCCCGCGGAATGCGCCGGGTTTTCTCGGTCATTCAACTTCAGAATGTGGTACTTGATGGCCTCGCCCGCCAGCCTGATGAATTCCAGATAAAAGTCTTCACCCAATTGCAGCAAAGGTGAACCCTCCAAGGAATCGGCGGCGGCGTCCAGCGCCAGTACCCCAAACTGTTCAGCGATGATCTCGATGCTGCGCGTGCACATGGAGGGGTGGTCATAAGGCTTCTGGTACCACGTTGCGATCTGGTACTGAACATCTTCCCTTTCGAAAACCGCATACACATGGCTGACCAGGGCTGTGCTGGTTTCGCGAATCAGGCCGGGGTCAATGGCGTGCGCTTCAAGGAACGCTTCGACGGGCTCGTTAGCCACAAACAGCAGGTCTGCGATGGTATAGCCGGGCATCGGAGGGAACACGCCGGGAGGCAGTTCGATGTGTGGGGTGGGAACGTCGTCCGGGTATTGGTCATTGTGCACGTGAAGCTCCTTCTTCGGCAGAGTGAGTGCGCCTCATCGCCCCTTCATGGTCGGCGCGAAGTGAATGACAGTGTTGCACTGAAATAGTTGCGCGACAGCAACAAAAATCGCCCTGCCTTAAGCCTGCCCGTCCGCCACCAGCGCTTCCTGCAGGGCGGGCAGTGGCCGGCTCAGCAACGTGCCGACCAATACCGCGAACAGCAGCGCCGCCACACCTGCAGCCTGCAACACTGCCTCGAACCCACCCATGAACGCCTGGCGGGCCAAGGGGGCCACCGCCTCCCGCAAGCCGGGCTCAAGCACGGCCAACGCCGCCTGCAGGTCGCCCGCCGCAACCCGCGTGGCCATCGCGGCAACCTGGCCCAGCTGCGCGGGCGCCACGGCGGCCATGGCGTCGTAGAGCAATTGCCCGCTACGGGTAGCCAGTACCCCCCCGAGCACACCGATGGCCAGCACAATCGCGCCGAACCGCGTGGTGGTACTCAACCCCGAGGCCATGCCGGTGCGCTCACGCGGCACGCAGGCCATGATGTTCTTCTGCGTATCGCCATTGAGCAGGCCTGCGCCCGCGCCCAGCACCAGGCTGGCCAGGGCAAAGGCGGTGTAGCCGCCGTAGCCTGCGGCCCAGGCACACAGCAGGTTGCCCACCCCCACCAGCACCAGGCCAAGGGTAAACACCTGCGCCGGGCTCAAGTGCGCAGCCAGGCGCATGCCCAGCCGCGGGGTCAGCAACATGGCCACGGCGAATGGCAGCATGCCCGCACCGGCAGCCAGGGCCGACAGTTGCAGGCCGTTCTGCAGGTACAGCGGCAACAGGGTCATCATGACCTGGGCGCAGGCGGCGTAGGCGAACATGCCCAGCAAGGCACCGACGAAGCGCCCGCTGCGCATCAGCCGCAAGTCGATCATCGGCCGCGCCTGGCTGCGCTCGACCATGATGAACAGGCCGAACAGGAACGCACTGATCAGCATCCGCCCCAGGGTCTGGGCGCTGCCCCAGCCGACCTGGTTGGCGTCGATCATTGCCCAGATCAGGTAACCCAGGCTGCCGGCGAACGTCAGGCTGCCCCACGGGTCGAGGCGTGCTGCGGCGCTGTCGCGAGAGGGCTCGACGCTGCGCAGCACCATCACTGCCAGCACCACCACCAGCGGCAGGTTGATGTAGAAAATCCAGCGCCAGCCCAGGGTGCTGGCGATAACCCCGCCGAGCAGCGGCGCGAAGGTGATGGTGGCGCCCATACAGGCGCCCCAGAAGGCCCAGGCGCTCAGGCGTTGCTGGGGTTCATGGAAGCGATGGCCGATGGCCGCGAGGGCCGCTGTCAGCAGCATGGCCGCGCCGATGCCCTTGGCGGCCCTGGCCAGGTCAAGGAACATCAGGGTGGGGGCGGCGCCACAGGCCAGCGACGCGGCGCCAAACACGGCCAGGCCGATAAGCAGCATGCGCCGCCGACCGAAGCGGTCGGCCAGGCTGCCGGCTGGCAGCAGGCACGCGGCGAAGGCCAGCAGATACGCGCTGACCACCCATTCGATGTCGGCAAACGAGCCGGACAAGTCACGGGCAATGCTGGGCAGGCTGACGGCGACGATGTTGGTGTCGAGGATGATCAGCGCGCAGACCAGCGAAGCGGTGAGCAGGGTGAAGCGCGGGGAAGCGGTGATGGGCATGGCAAGGCTCCAGAAGCGGGCTGGTTGTCATGGGGCCCCTTGCTGTGTCACCGGCAACTGCCGATACCTTTGCCGCCACGCCACCAGCCTTGTAGTGTTGTCTTCACCTTAACGCCGTCAGCCCCGAGGCTTGTTAGCCCCCAAGGCCCGCGTCATTAGCTTGCAGGTAACACCGCATGGAAATCCGCCATTTCCGCTACTTCCTCTGCGTCGCCCAACACGGCCATTTCACCCGGGCTGCGGAACAGCTGGGCATCGCTCCGCCCACCCTCAGCCGGCAGATCCAGGACATGGAACGCGAGCTGGGCGTGCGCCTGTTCGAACGCAGCCAGCGCGAGGTCAACCTCACCGCCGCCGGCCAAGCCTTGCTGATCGAAGCCGAACAGGCCGTACGCCAGTTCGACGCGGCGCAACTGGGTGCGCAGCGTGCGGGCCGAGGCGAGAGTGGCAGCATCGAATTGGGCTACGTGGCCTCTGCTGCCTATTCGGGCATGCTGCAGCGGCAAGTGATCGGCTTCAGCGAAAGCCACCCCGGCGTGCGCCTGAGCATCCGCGAACTGCCCATGGCCGAGCTGCCCGACAGGGTCAGCGACGGCCTGCTCGACCTCGCCTACGTGCGCTCGCCCATGGAACTGCCTGACACGCTGCAAGCCATCGGCCTGCACCAGGAAGGTTTTGTCCTCGCCCTGCCCGCCAGCTCACGGATCAACGAGCTGCCACAGATCCCGGCGGCACGCCTGGCCGGTGAAACCTTCATCCTGCCCGAGCAGATCTCCGGCACGTTGGAAGTGGCGGCACAAGGGGGTTTTGTCCCGCGACTGGGCCCGCAACCCGGTAGCCTGGTGGCGGTGATCACGTTGGTGTCGTTGGGCCAGGGCATAGCCGTGGTGCCGGAGTCGGTGGTGCAGCGCATCAGCTTGGCGCAGGTGAATTACCGACGCATTGCCGATTGCCAGGCCAGTTCGTGGCTGAGCCTGATTCATCGGCGTTTCGAGAAGGCGCCGGCGGTGGTCAGGTATATCGAAAGGGTGCGCCGCTGATTGGCTGTTTGAAGGGTGGTGGGGCGTCAGTGTTCGGCTCGGTATTTTCAGCGCCTGTGAGATCGAGCGCCGCCCGCGCGGCGCTCGATCTACGCACCACTACAAAACCCAAGCCAAGCACCTTCGCCCACCACTCCATCACCCCACCGACCGCGCCGCCACCACCTGCGCATGCCCCCGCGAAGTGACGATCCCCAAGAAGGAAATCACAATCGCCAAGCCCAGTGTCGAGCTCACTTCCACCCGGTGCTCAGGCGTGTACATCATCACCGCCAGCGCCGCCGCGATGAAGATGATCACGGCCCAGGTCAACCACGGGAACAGCCACATGCGGAACTTCAGCTCGGCGTTCTCGCGCTCCAGCCGACGGCGCATGCGCAACTGGGAGATGGCGATGACCAGGTACACCAGCAAGGCGATGGCGCCGGAGCTTGCCAGCAGGAACTCGAACACGCCCTTGGGCGCGAAGTAATTGAGCACAGCAATGGCCGCGCCGATCAAGGTGCTGCCGAACACCGCAGAGCGCGGCACGCCGACTTTCGAGGTTTTGTTCAGGAAGGCCGGTGCATCACCGCGCTTGGCCAGCGAATACATCATCCGCGAAGCAATGTAGATCGACGAGTTCATGCAGCTGGTCACGGCCACCAGCACCACCAGGTCGACCATGAAGGCCGCGTTGGGGATGTTCATGATCTCCAGCGCACGCTGGTAGGAACCCACCGCCGCCAGCTGTGGATCGTTCCACGGCACCACCGAGATGATCACGAAGATCGACAGGATGTAGAAGGTACTGATCCGCCAGATCACCGAACGCGTGGCCTTGGCGATGTTGCGTGAGGGGTCGCTGGACTCGGAGGCGGCGATGGTCACAGCCTCGGTACCGATGAAGCTGAACATCACGGTAATGAAGGCGCCGATGACCGCCGACCAGCCGTTGGGCGCGAAACCACCGTGCTCGGCGATCAACCCGCTCAACCCGCTGACTTCACGGTTTGGCAACCAGCCCATCAGCGCCGCGAAGCCCAGGCCGATGAAGCCAAGGATCGCCGTGACCTTGAGAATGGCGAACCAGAATTCGAACTCACCGTACTTGGCCACGCTGAACAGGTTGGTGCACGCCAACAGCAGCACCGAGGCCAGGGCGAAGATCCAGCTGTCCACCTGCGGGAACCAGGCGTTCAGCACATGCCCCGCCGCCAGTGCCTCGATGGGGATCACCAACACCCAGAACCACCAGTACAACCAGCCGATGGTGTAGCCAGCCCAGCGGCCGATGGCCTGGTCAGCGTAGGTGGAGAACGATCCGGTGTCAGGGTGCGCTACGGCCATCTCGCCGAGCATGCGCATGACCAGTACCACCAAGGTACCGGCCACGAAGTAAGAAATTATGGTGGCTGGCCCGGCCGCAGCAATCGCGTGCCCGGAGCCTACGAAAAGTCCCGCACCGATGATGCCCGCGATGGACAACATCGTTACATGACGTGGCTTGAAACCTTGTGCAAGGTTGCCATCAGATCCCACGGTGTTCATTGATCTTGTTCTCTTTTTGCTGACACAAGGAAGGACGGGGGGCAGGCGTAGGCGAACAGTATCTCCTTGAGAGGCCATCGAAATGACACGTCGCTCACGCGCTGTTGTTGACCTTTTGCACGCTTTCAGAGCAACACATCAGTGGAATTCGGGGTTCATTTAAGCCCCGTAAGGCGTAGGAAAATTACACGAGAACGTCCCGCAGGTGTGCGATCACGACAACGCTTTTCCATTCCCGTCAGATGTCGCGATTGGCATGCCCAAACGCGCCATCGGGCCGTCTGAAGCTATCGTTTTTCATTTGGGTGTGTATCGCCCATGCATGAAAAAACCCGCTCCCAAGCGGGAGCGGGTTTATCGGGGTAACGAACCGCCGTGCCTCAGCGCACCAGGCAAGGCTGCTTGTTGTCGAAGCGCCAGCCCGGTATCAGAAACTGCATCGCCACGCTGTCATCGCGCGCCCCGAGGCCCATGTTGCAGTAGCACTCATGCGCCTTGGCCAACTGGTCCTCATCAATCTCCACCCCTAGCCCAGGCCGCGCAGGCACGCTCACCTGGCCATCGACGATGCGCAGCGGCTCACGCGTCAGGCGTTGGCCGTCCTGCCAGATCCAATGAGTGTCGATGGCGGTGATCTCGCCCGGCGCCGCTGCGGCCACCTGAGTGAACATGGCCAGCGAGATATCGAAATGGTTGTTGGAGTGCGAGCCCCAGGTCAGCCCCCAGTCATGGCACATCTGCGCCACCCGTACCGAGCCCTGCAAGGTCCAGAAGTGCGGGTCGGCCAGGGGGATATCCACAGATTGCAACTGGATCGCATGGCCCATCTGCCGCCAGTCGGTGGCGATCATGTTGGTGGCGGTGGGCAACCCGGTGGCGCGGCGGAACTCGGCCATCACCTCACGGCCCGAGTAACCGTTCTCGGCACCGCAAGGGTCTTCGGCATAGGCCAGCACGTCGTGCTTGTCACGGCACAGGGCGATGGCCTGTTTGAGTGACCAGGCGCCGTTCGGGTCGAGGGTGATGCGTGCATCGGGGAAGCGCTCGGCCAGGGCGGTCACCGCCTCCATTTCTTCCTCGCCGCGCAGTACGCCACCTTTGAGCTTGAAGTCGCTGAAGCCATAGCGCTGCCGGGCGGCTTCGGCCAGGCGCACGACGGCTTCGGGCGTCAGCGCCGGCTCATGGCGCAGGCGGAACCAGTCGTTGTCAGCATCGGCCTCGGCGCGGTAGGCCAGGTCGGTCTGCTGGCGGTCGCCAATGTAGAACAGGTAACCCAGCATCTTCACCGCCTCACGTTGCTGCCCTTCACCCAGCAGTGCGGCCATGGGCACGTGCAAGTGCTGGCCGAGCAAATCGAGCAAGGCCGACTCGACGGCGGTGACCGCGTGCACGGCGATGCGCAGGTCGAAGGTCTGCAGCCCGCGGCCGCCGGCATCGCGGTTGGCGAACGCCTGGCGCATGGCATTGAGCACGCGCTGGTAATGGCCAATGGGCTGGCCGACTACCAGGCTGCGGGCGTCTTCCAGGGTCTGGCGGATCATCTCGCCACCCGGCACTTCGCCCAGGCCGGTGTTGCCCGCGCTGTCGCGCAGCACCACCACGTTGCGGGTGAAGTACGGGCCATGGGCACCACTGAGGTTGAGCAGCATGCTGTCGTGGCCGGCCACCGGGATCACGCGCAGGTCGGTGACCACGGGGGTGGCGGAGTGCACGGCGGGTGTCGTCTGCATGTTCATGGTTTTTATCTCGCAGTCATCAGTGGGTCTGGCCCAGGGCCGAAGGCGCCTTGAGCTCATCGGAAGGGGCGCCCTTGGGGCGGGTGCGGACGAAGAACACGGCGATCGCCGCCAGCACCGACGTCACCGCCAAGGCGTACAGGCCGCCCTGGATCGAGCCGGTCTGTTGTTCGAGCAGGCCAAAGGTGGTGGGCGCGACGAAGCCGCCGAGGTTGCCGACCGAGTTGATCAGCGCGATCACGGCCGCCGCGATACGGGCGTCCAGATAGCCCTGGGGAATCGGCCAGAACAGCGACGAGGCCGACTTGAACCCGATGGCGGCAAAACAGATGGCGACGAAGGCGAACACCGGCCCACCGGTGGTGGACATGAACATGCCGATGGCGGCGATCACCAGCGCAGCGGCCACCCAGGCCTGCTGGAACTTCCAGCGGCTGGAACCGGAAGCGAAGGCGTACATGGCCAGAATCGAGATCAGCCATGGGATCGAGTTGAAAAAGCCGACCTGCAGGTCGCTGAGGTCACCCATGCGCTTGATGATGCTCGGCAACCAGAAGGTCGCGGCATAGATGGTCAGCTGGATGCAGAAGTAGATCAGGCAGAACAGCACGATCTGGCGATCCTTGAGCAGGCTCCAGGCAGAAAGCTTGACCGCGCCGACCGCCTCGCGCTGACGTTGCTCGCTGTCGATGGCCTGCACCAGCGCCGCCTGCTCGGCCTGGCTCAACCACTTGGCATCCTGCGGCTTGGAGTCGAGCCAGAAGAACACGAAGAAGCACAGCGTCACCGACGCCATGCCTTCGATGAACAGCATCCACTGCCAGCCGTGCAAGCCCAGCCCCTGAATCTGCATCAACGCGCCGGCCAGCGGGCCGGAGATCAGCGAGGCCAGCGCCGAACCGCTGAGGAAGATGGCAATCGCCTTGCCGCGCTCGGCGCCTGGCAACCAGCGGGTGAAGTAGTAGATCACCCCGGGGAAGAACCCGGCCTCGGCAACGCCCAGCAGAAACCGCAGCACATAGAACTGGGTTTCGGTCTGGACGAAGGCCATGGCCGTGGCCACCAGCCCCCAGGTGAACATGATGCGGGTCAGCCACAGGCGCGCGCCGACACGCTGCAGCAGCATGTTGGAGGGCACTTCGAACAGTGCATAGCCGATGAAGAACAGCCCGGCGCCAAACCCATAGGCCGCCGCACTGATGCCCAGGTCGCTTTCAAGGTGGGGGCGGACGAAGCCGATGTTGACGCGGTCGAGGTAGTTGACGATGAACATGATGACGAACAGCGGTAACACATGGCGTTTGACCTTGGCCACGGCGCTGGCCAGTGTGTCGCCGCCATTGCAGGCAGGCGGAGCGAGGGTGTTGTTCACTTTGCGGGTCTCCCACTAGTTGTTTTTATGCGGGTTGTCTGACATGACAGTGGGGGGGAGCATAGGCTTCGAGAAGTTGTACGACAAGATCGATAATGTCGGTAAAAAGGCAAAATACAAGCTGTCATAATGCGAAAATGCTGCGATCTTTCAAAAACAACTACGCACAGCGCTGGCTTCATCAGACTAAAAACCAGCAGAGATTATTTTTATGAATTAACTTGTCGTACAAGCCAACCGATAACACCGAGCCCACCATGGACACAGCACCCACCCGTGTTCGCGGCCACAGCCGCGCCCACGACCTGGTTTCCAGCCTGACCCAGCAGATTTTGCTGGGCACGTTCAAACCCGGCGACAAGTTGCCTTCGGAAAACACCCTGGTGCGCGAGCATGGGGTCAGCCGCACCGTGGTGCGCGAAGCCTTGTCCAAGTTGCAGGCCTCGGGGCTGGTGGAGCCCCGCCACGGTATCGGTACATTCGTGATCGAGCGCCAGCCCCAGGCAGGCCTGCGCGTTGGCGCGGAAAACGCCGCCAGCGTGCGCGACCTGCTGGAGTTGCGCATCGGCCTCGAAGGCCAGGCCGCCGCCCTCGCCGCAGTGCGCCGCAACGACGGGCACGTGGCACGCATGCGCCAGGCACTGGACGACTATCAAGACCTGGCGGCCGCCGGCGACAGTTGCATCGAGGCTGACCGGCGCTTCCACCTGTTGATCGCCGAGGCCACCGGCAACCTGTATTTCAGCGAAATGATGGTGCAGCTTGGCAGCGGCCTTATCCCACGTAACCGCATGGCCCTGGCCGAACGGGCCGGGGCCAGGTTGGCCCGGCATGCGTATTTGGCCAACCTGGAGCATGAGGCGATTCTCAATGCCATCCGCCGCCAGGACCCGGATGCAGCGCGGGCGGCGATGTGCCTGCACCTGTCCAACAGCCGCGACAGACTGCTGCCCGATTGACCTTGCGGAAACCACCTTGCGGGCCTTTGTAGGAGCGGCCTTGCGTCGCGAAAGGGGTGCGCAGCAGCCCCAGGTTCTATGTCACAGCAGAGATTGCCGGGGCCGCTGCGCAGCCCTTTCGCGACGCAAGGCCGCTCCTACAAACCGCAGGCCGGGCGTCAGGCCAGCGCCCGATCCACCAACACCTGCAAGCGCCCCTGCGAGCACTGCTCGACCCGCGCCTCGACCCCATACACCTCGGCCAGCATCGCCGGCTTCAGGACATCGGCAGGCGCCCCACAGGCGACCACCCTGCCCTCGCGCAACACCACCAGGCAATCGGCCTGGCTGGCCGCCAGGTTGATGTCATGCAGCACCGCTACCGCCAGCAGCCGATGCGCCACTACCCGCTCACGCACCGCCCCCATCACCCGCAACTGGTAGTGCAGGTCCAGCGCACTGGTCGGCTCATCCAGCAGCAGTACCTGCGGATTGCGCGCCAGCAACTGCGCCAGCGCCACCAACTGCCGCTGGCCACCCGACAGGCTGTCGAGCGAGCGCTCGGCCAGGCCCTCGATGCCCAACTGCCGCAACGCCTCAAAGGCATGACCGAGCAGGTCGTCACTGCCGCCGACACGCAACGCCGCAACGATGCTTTCCAGCACGCCCAAGGCAAGCCCCGGCGGCAGCTGTTGCGGCATGTAGGCCAGGCGCCGGGCGCGCTCGGCAAAGCCCAGCCGCGTCACATCCTGGCCATCCAGGCGCAGTGTACCCTGCATTCGCTCCAGCCCGGCCAAGGCCCGCAGCAGTGTGGACTTGCCGGCGCCGTTGGGCCCGACCAGCGCCACCAGGCTACCTGCCGGCAACGCAGGCAGCGTCACCCCATGCAGAATCTGCCGTGCGCCGTAGGCAACGCAAAGATGTTCGATCGACAGGCTCACAGGCTTCTCCCCCGTCGAAACACCAGCACCACGAACACCGGCACACCGACCAGGGCCGTGACGATGCCCACCGGCACGATCACGCCAGGGAGCAGCAACTTGCTGGCGAGCGACGACAACGACAGCATCAGTGCGCCCACCAGCGCACTGGCCGGAAACAAAAACCGCTGGTCCTCCCCCACCAGCAATCGCGCGATGTGCGGCCCGACCAGGCCGACGAAGCCAATGGTGCCGACAAACGCCACCGCAGTGGCCGACAGCAGGCTGATGCGCAGCAACGAGGCCAGGCGCAGGCGCCGGGTGTCCACACCAAAGCTGCGCGCGCGGTCCTCGCCCATACGCAGCAAGGTCATCGCTGGCGCGGCGCGCAGCGAAAACGGCAGCAGCAACGCCAGCACCAGGGCCAACAGGCCAAGCTTGTGCCAGTCGGCCCGGGCCAGGCTGCCCAGGGTCCAGAACACCAGTTGCTGCAGCACGTCTTCGGTGGCCAGCAATTGCAGCAGCGACACCAGCGCGTTGCAACTGAACACCAAGGCGATACCAAACAGCACCAGGCTTTGCACACCGGCACCGCGCAAGCGCGACATCATCTGCAGCAGCACCACCGACAGGCAGGCGAAGGCAAACGCCATCACTGTCACCTGGGTGCTCGGCGCCAGCCAGGCGACCCCGAGCGGGTAGGCAATCGCCAGCGAAGCGCCCAACGCAGCAGACGACGACACCCCCAGGGTGAAGGGGCTGGCCAGCGGGTTGTCGAGGATCGCCTGCATCTCGGCACCGGCCAGCGACAGCGCCGCCCCCACCAGTACCGCCATCAACGCGTACGGCAGGCGCACGTTCCAGATGATCACCCGCTCGGTGGCACTGAGCGTGGTCGGCTCGAAAATGCCCTGCAGCAAACGCCCCAGGCTCATGCCCGAGGCGCCACTGGCCAGGTCGCCCAGCACCGACACCAGCAGCAACAGCGCCAGCCCCGCTACCAGCAACCCGCGCCGCCACAGCAGCCGGCGATAGTGCCAGGCGGCCAGTGCGGCGCCATCCTGAGCCAGTGCAGTCACTTGGCGTCGACCCAGTACTGGCCGTCCAGGCCGACCTTGAGCAGCTGGTTGATCTCGGCCAGGGTCGCCTGCGGGTCGAGGCCCTCGAAGCGCTCGGGGTGCACCCAACGGGCCATGGCTTCGATGGCGAGGATGTTGAACGGCGAATTGTAGAAGTCATGCCACAGGCCATGCGCCTGGCCCGCCTGGATTGGCCGCAGCGGCGCAAATTCAGGCCGCGCGGTGATCTTGGCCAGGCTCTGGCGCGCGGTATCGAGCGATACCCCAGCCCCCAGCAGCACGCCAGGTGCGCGGTTGCCGGTGGCGATATACACATCAGGGTCGGCCTGCAGCACGTATTCGACGCTCACATCGCCGAGCGCGCCCGGCACCACGTCGGCACCGATGTTATGCCCGCCCACGGCCTCGACCACGCTGCCCAGGCCGCTCTTGCCGGTGGTGTGCCCAGGCGCCTGCCAGACCCCGGCCAACAGTTCGAGGAAGACCTTGGGCCGCGCGTTGTCCGGCAGGCCGGCCACGCCCTCGGTCACCCGCTTCAGGTGGCGGTCATACAGGCTCAGGTATTGCTGGGCCTGGGCCTCGCGACCGAGCAGCGTGCCCAGCGCTTGCATGCTGACCTGGGTATTGCGGATGGGGTGTACACGAAAGTCGATGAACAGCACCGGTACGCCGGCTTTGGCCAGCAGGTCTGCCACCGGGCTGTGCTGGGTCGGGCCCTCGCCGGCAATGCTGAAGATCGCCAGGTCGGGCTTGAGCGCGAGAATCTGTTCAGCGCTGACGCTCTGCTCGGTGGCCTGGCCGATCAGCGGCAACTGGGTGATCTGCGGGTACTTTTGCGCATACACCGCATAGGTGTGGGGGTCGAGCAGGCGCATGTCGTTCTGCCAACCCACCACGCGCTGGAAGGGGTTGTCGCGGTCGAGCAGTGCCAGGGCGAAGAACAACCGGCCCTCGCCGAGCACGATGCGCTGCGGCGCATGGTCGAGCTCGACCTTGCGCCCCAGCACATCGGTGGCTTGCACGGCACTGGCGGTCTGGATGAACGCCATCAACAACAGAAAAGGCAGCAAGCGCTGCCAGAGGCGGGGAAGTACGCACATGGGGGCATCCTCTTCGAGAGAATCAGTCGCATCAGAAGCAGGGCATTCTAGCCAGCCGCCTGGTGCTACCCATGTGCGGGAATGTATCGGGTTGTAGGTCGCTCGTTACAAACGCCTTGTCGGCGCAGCAACTACCAGGTCAGGCAGATCTTGCCGAAATGCTTGTTGCTCTCCTGGTAGCGGAACGCATCGACGATCTGCTCCAGCTCGAAGTGTTTGTCCACCACCGGCCGCAAGCCATTGGCGTCGATCGCCCGCACCATCGCCTGCTGCTGGGCCCGGCTGCCGACCAGCACGCCCTGCAAGCGGATCTGCCGCACCAGCGCCTGCACCAGCGGCAACTGCCCTGCCACCCCGGTGAGGATACCGATCAACGACACATGCCCGCCGATACGCGCGGCAATCATCGATTGCTCCAGGGTCGCCGGGCCGCCGACTTCGATCACATGGTCGACACCGCGATTGCCGGTGAGCTCACGCACCTTCTCGCCCCAGGCCGGGGTGCTCTTGTAGTTGATCAGGTGGTCGGCGCCGAGGGCCTTTAGGCGCTCGAGCTTGGCATCGCTGGACGACGTGGCAATCACCGTCGCACCCGCCAGCTTGGCGAACTGCAAGGCGAATATCGACACCCCGCCGGTACCCTGCACCAGCACGGTATCACCGGGCTTGAGGTGGTCGTCGCTCATCAAGGCACGCCAGGCGGTAAGGCCTGCGGTGGTCAGCGTGGCCGCCTCGGCGTGGCTGTAACCCTTGGGCGCCAGGGTGAAGGAGGTGGCACGCGCGGTGACCTGCGCACGGGCGTAGCCATCCAGGCCATCACCGGGCACCCGGGCAAACCCTTCGACATTGGCTTGGCCGTCGAGCCAGTCGGGGAAGAAGGTGCTGACAACGTTGTCACCCACCTGGAATTCGCTGACGCCGGCCCCCACCGCCGTCACTTCACCGGCACCATCGGCCATGGGAATGCGCCGCTCGCTCGGCCCCCACATGCCGCTGACCACGGCGAAGTCGTGGTAGTTGAGGGAACTGGCGTGCAAACGCACGGTGATCTCGCCGGCCTGTGGCGCAAGCGCCTCGCAGGTGCCGACCTGGACGTTGGCGTAGCCGCCGCCAGGTTGGACGTAGATGGCCTTGCTGCTCATGGCTGGGTCTCCATCAAGGGAAAAATTTCGGTTCAGCATAGCCCGTGCAGGCAGCTTGCCAACACCAACGATCAGCCGAGCATCACCCGCAACGCCCGGCAATCCGCTGCATGCCAATCGGTCAATTGCGGCCACGGGTTGTCCGGCAGGTTGACCAGTATGGTCCGCGCCCCGGCCGCGCGTCCGCAATCCAGGTCGAAGCGGTAGTCACCGACCATCACCAGCTCGCGCGGTGCCACGCCCCACGCCCCGGCAATTTTCAAAAGGCCGTCCGGGCTAGGCTTGGGCGCGGCCTCGTCACGGCCAAGAATATGCTCCACCGCGAAGCAGTCAGCCAGGCCGATGGCCTCTAGCGTGACATGCGCAAGCTCGCGGGCATTGCGGGTCAGGATCGCCAGCCGACAGCCGCGCTCGGCCAGCTCGCGCACCAGCTCCACCGCGCCCGTCGCTGCCGTCGAGGCCAGCGCCAGGCCGCGTTCATGCTCCAGCAGCCAGGCGTGCTTGGCCGCCGCTTGCGCCGCCGGCAACGCCGCCAGGTGGGTCAGGATGTCGTGCTCGGCCGGGATCTTGAGCGCTTCGCGGATCGCCGCAAAATCGTGCACCGCCACGGTCAGGGTGCCGTCCATATCGAACACCCAGTTACGCACTTCGCTCAGGTTCATGCCCAGTCCTTGCGATGACGGATCAGGCCTTCCTGGCACGACGATGCCACCAGCTGCCCGGCCTGGTTGAAGATACTACCCCGGCAGAAGCCGCGGGCATTGCCGGCCCAAGGGCTGTCGGTGGCGTACAGCAACCACTCGTCTGCACGCAGGTTGCCATGGAACCACAGCGAATGATCGAGGCTGGCGATCTGCATGTCGCGCTGCCACACCGATTTGCCATGGGGCAGCAGCGCGGTAGTCAGCAGGCCGAAGTCAGAGGCATAGGCCAGCAGGTACTTGTGCAGCGCTGGCACGTCCGGCAGGTTGCCGTCGGCACGGAACCAGGCGTACTTCACCGGGTCACCCGGCTTGGGGTTGAACGGGTCGCGTTCTGTGACCGGGCGGATTTCGATCGGCTTGGCGCACAGCACCTTGTCGCGGATGCGTTCGGGCAGGTGCTCGGCCATGGCACTGGCCAGTTCGACTTCGCTGGGCAGGTTTTCCGGGCCGACCACATCCGGCATCTGCGCCTGGTGCTCGAAGCCCTCTTCGTCGTACTGGAACGACGCGCTGCAGGTGAAGATGGTGTGGCCCTTCTGAATCGCCGTCACCCGCCGGGTGCTGAAGCTGCCACCGTCACGTACCCGGTCTACCGAATAGACCACCGGCAAGCTGGCATCGCCAGGGCGCAGGAAGTAGCCGTGCAACGAATGCACGTGGCGCGCGTCCTCGACCGTCTGGCTGGCCGCCGACAATGACTGGCCCAGCACCTGCCCGCCGTACAGCTGGCGGAAGCCCAGGTCCTGGCTGCGTCCACGGAACAGGTTCTCCTCGATGGACTCGAGGCTCAACAGGTCGACCAGGTCGTCCAACACATGACTCATCGGGGGTTCTCCTAGCAAGGCATCACGGCTCTACAGCACTTTCATGAAGGCAAATGATACAGGGTTTGTCATTCGCACCGCGCATGGCCATCCATTCAGCCGCGCAGGGTCTGCTCCCAGTGTGCACGGTCGATGCGGTACAGCACATGCGGGCGCAACGGGTGGCCGGCAGGCAGGCGCGGGTGTTCGAAACTGCCGCTCGGGTCTTGCAGCATGCCAACGGCCTGCATGACCTTTTGCGAGGGCAAGTTGCTCTCGCTAGTGAACGACACCACCTCATCCAGGTGCAATTGGGCGAAGGCACAACGCAGGCACGTCCAGGCGGCCTCGCTGGCAAAGCCCAGGCCCCAGTGGCGCCGCGCCAGGCGCCAGCCGATTTCCACTGCGGGCGCAAAATCGGCATCGAAGCTGACGTGCAACAGCCCGGTCATGCCGATGAACGCGCCGCTGTCCTTGCGCTCCAGCGCCCACAGGCCGAACCCGTACTCATTGAAGTGGCCACGGATACGCCCGATCAGCGCAGCCGCCTCCAGGCGCGTCAACGGCGCCGGGAAGTAGCGCATCACCTGAGGGTCGGCGCACAGCGCAGCGAACTCGCGCAGGTCGTCGTCATGCCATTGGCGCAGCACCAGCCGTGCGCTTTCCAGTTGGGGGATGGGGGTCATGGGGTGTGCTCCGGTTTTGCTGTCTTGCAGTTTACAGCGTAGGCGCGGGCGAAGGTTTAACCCAGTGAGATCAAGCGCCGCCCGTGCGGCGCTTCGCGGGGCAAGCCCGCTCCCACGGGCAATAGCACCGACCGCCCAAGAACTGGCAAGATCAGCACTGGCCCCGATTGCGAACCCACCATGCCGTTGCCGCTGATCTACCACGATGACTACAGCCCGGCGTTCCCCGCCGACCACCGCTTCCCGATGGACAAGTTTCGCCTGCTGCGCGACCACCTGGTCGACAGCGGCCTGACCCGCGACCAGGACCTGTTGCGCCCGCAGATCTGCCCCAACGACATCCTCGCCCTGGCCCACGACCGCGGTTACATCGAGCGCTACATGAACGGCGACCTGTCCCGCGAGGACCAGCGCCGCCTCGGCCTGCCCTGGAGCGAGGCGCTGGCCCGGCGCACCGTGCGCGCCGTGGGCGGCTCGCTGCTGTGCGCCGAATTGGCCCTTGAGCACGGCATCGCCTGCCACCTGGCCGGCGGCACCCACCACGCCCATTACGATCACCCCGCCGGTTTCTGCATCTTCAACGACCTGGCCGTGATCAGCCGCTACCTGCTGGAGGCCGGGCGGGTGCACCGGGTGCTGATCTTCGACTGCGACGTGCACCAAGGCGACGGCACTGCGCGCATCCTCCAGGACACACCCGACGCGATCACCGTGTCCCTGCACTGTGAACAGAACTTCCCGGCCCGCAAGGCGCAGAGCGACTGGGACATCCCCCTGCCCCGCGGCATGGGCGACGCGGCCTACCTCAAGGTCGTGGACGATGCCCTCAACTACCTGCTGCCGTTGTACCAGCCCGACCTGGTGCTGTACGACGCCGGCGTGGATGTGCACAAGGACGATGCCCTGGGCTACCTGCAACTGACCGACGAAGGCTTGGCGGCCCGCGACGAAAGTGTCATGCGCCATTGCCTGGGCCGCGATATCCCGGTGGTGGGGGTGATCGGCGGTGGCTACAGCAAAGACCGTGCAGCGCTGGCGCGGCGCCATGGCATCCTGCATCACAGTGCGGCGAAGGTCATCAGTTGTTCACAATGACTGTGGAACCGCCTGTGGATAAGCTGCGCGAAAGCTGCTGCAGCCCTTTGCCTGCGTGCCCTGCAAAGATCTGATCATTTTTTGATCAGTGCTTCCGAAGGGCCGCCTGCGCTAGAATGCACACTCTTTTCCACAGCCTGCCGCCGCCCATGCCCGATCTACACCCTTCATCCCCTCCCCTTGTCGCCGTCATCGGTGGTGGCCCCGCCGGCCTGATGGCCGCCGAAGCGCTGGCCCAGGCGGGCTTGGCGGTCGAGGTATTCGATGCCATGCCCTCGGTAGGCCGCAAGTTTCTGCTGGCAGGTGTCGGCGGCATGAACATCACCCATTCCGAGCCATACCCCGCTTTCGTCGCGCGCTACGCCGAACGCCAGGGCGAGATCGACGCCCTGCTGCGCGGCTTCGATGCCGAGGCCCTGCGCCAGTGGATTCACGGCCTGGGTATCGAAACCTTCGTCGGCACCTCGGGCAGGGTATTCCCTCGCGACATGAAGGCCGCCCCCCTGCTGCGCGCCTGGCTCAAGCGCCTGCGCGACACCGGCGTAGTTATCCACACCCGCCATCGCTGGCTGGGCTGGCATGACGATGGTAGCCTGCGGATCGCTTATCCACAGGGTGAACGACGGGTGAAAGCGGCAGCCGTGGTGCTTGCGCTGGGTGGGGGCAGTTGGGCGCGCCTGGGTTCAGACGGTGCGTGGCAACCACTGCTGGCTGAGCGGGCTGTGGATATCTCGCCCTTGCAGCCGAGCAACTGTGGGTTTGAAGTCGAAGGCTGGAGCACCTTGCTCAAGGACAAGTTTGCCGGCGCACCGCTGAAGAACATTGCCCTCAGCGTGCCGGGCAGCCTGCCGCGCAAGGGCGAATTCATACTCACTGCGCAAGGGGTCGAAGGCAGCCTGGTGTACGCCTGGTCGGCGCTAGTGCGCGAGGCCATCAACCGCGAGGGCCGCGGGGTGCTGCTGCTGGATCTGTTGCCAGACCGGCCTGTGGATAAAATTGCTGAAGCGTTGGCCAGGCCGCGTGGTTCACGCTCGATGGCCAAGCACCTGCACAGCCAATTGGGTATCGACGGGGTCAAGGCAGGCTTGTTGCGGGAGCTGACGGATCAAGCGACCTTCGCCGATCCGCAAGCGCTGGCACGGGCGATCAAGGCGTTGCCGATTACCTTGGTGCGCGCCAGGCCGCTGGATGAAGCGATCAGCAGTGCCGGTGGGGTGCGCTTCGAGGGGCTGGACGCGGGGTTGATGGTCAAGGCGCTGCCGGGTGTGTTCTGTGCCGGCGAGATGCTGGACTGGGAGGCGCCGACGGGGGGTTATCTGCTGACGGCGTGCTTTGCCAGTGGGTTGCGGGCCGGGCGGGCAGCGGCGGATTGGGTGGCGGGCTTGTTCCACGAATAGAGGCACGCAGTGCCTGGCACCGGCTTCGCCGGTGTTCGCGGGGCAAGCCCGCTCCCACAGAGCCGCAGCTAGCTCAAGGCTTACGCTTACGCGGCCCGCCATTGAAGCTAGGCACCTTGCGCACCGCTTTAACAGCTGGCGCCGGGCTAGCCGCCTCGGCACTGTCCATCCAGCGCCCCAAACCACGCTTGGCGCTGTTCTCTTTCGGCTTCTTGGCCTTCTTCGGCTTCTTGATCACCTGCCCACTGGCATCGGTCATCGGCACCCGGTGCTCAGGGATGAAGTCCGGCTCTTCGTGCCGCGGCAAGGTCTGGCGAATCAGCGTCTCGATCGACGCCAGCATCTGCACTTCGTCGGCACACACCAGCGAAATCGCCTCACCTTTGTTGCCAGCACGCCCCGTGCGGCCGATACGGTGCACGTAATCCTCGGCGACAATCGGCAGGTCGAGGTTGACCACCAGCGGCAGGTCGTCGATGTCCAGCCCGCGTGCGGCCACATCGGTTGCCACCAATACCTGGATCTCACGCGCCTTGAAGGTATCCAGGGCACGCTGGCGCGTCGCTTGCGGGCGGTCGCCATGGATGCCATCGGCGTTGATACCTTCGCTGAGCAAGCGCTCCACCAACTGGTCGACACCGTTGCGGGTCTTGGCGAACACCAGCACCTGGCTCCAGCGCTGCTTGCGCAGCAAGTGGCAGAACAGGTCGGCCTTGCGCTTCTTGTCCACAGGCACCAGCCACTGCTTGACGGTGGAGGCGGCGGCATTGCGCGGGCTGACTTCGATGCTCAGCGGGTCGTTCAGGGCCAGGCCGGCGAGCACCCGGATCTGGTCCGAGAAGGTCGCGGAAAACAGCAACGTCTGGCGCTTGCGCGGCAGCGCGGCGTACACCGACTGCAGCTCTTCGGCAAACCCCAGGTCGAGCATGCGGTCGGCTTCGTCGAGCACCAGGGTCTGCACCTGATTGAATTTCACGGCGTTCTGGCGGAACAGGTCGAGCAAGCGACCTGGGGTTGCCACCAGCAGGTCGACGCCACGGCGCAGGCGCATCATCTGCGGGTTGATACTGACGCCGCCGTACACCGCATAGGTGCTCAGCGGCAGGTTCTCGGCATACTCGCGCACGTTGTTGTGCACCTGCTCGGCCAACTCGCGGGTGGGTACCAGCACCAGCGCGCGGATCGAGTTGCTGGCAACCTTCTCACCTTCCAGCGCCAGGCGCTGCAGCACCGGCAGGGCGAAGCCTGCGGTCTTGCCGGTGCCGGTCTGGGCTGCGGCCATCAGGTCGCGGCCGGCCAGCACGGCAGGGATGGCCTGGGCCTGGACCGGGGTCGGGGTGGTGTAGTCCAGCTGCTGCAGGGTACGCAGCAAGGGTTCGATCAGGCCGAGTTTGGCGAAATTCATGGCAATACCGTCAGGGGGTTCAGCGAAGGCGGCAAGTTTACCGCAACACCCCCGCTTACTTGCAGATTTCGCCCTTCAGCGGTTGCGCAGGTTGTGGTGCCTTGCGCCACTGCGGCAGGCCGATCAGCACCACTGCGCCAATGATGACTGCCATGGCCACGCATTCTTCGGCGCCGATCTGCTCACCGGCGAAGACGATACCCAACAGCACCGCCACCGCCGGGTTGACGTAGGCATAGCTGGTCGCGGCTGCCGGGCGTACATGTTTGAGTAGGTACATGTAGGCACTGAATGCGAGGATCGAGCCGAAGAACACCAGGTAGGCCAGCGCGCCCCAACCGGCGGCGGTCGGCATCTGGGTCATGCGCTCGCCCGACACCACGCTGCCCAGCAGCAACACTGCCCCGCCCACCAGCATTTCGGCGGCACTGGCCATCGGCCCCTGGGGCAACGGCAAGCTCTTGCTCCACACCGAACCGAATGCCCACGACGCCGCCGCGAACAGAATCAGTGCCGCGCCAATCGGGCTTGCCTGCAAGTTGGAGCCAAGGTTGAGCAGGCCGATACCGACCAGCCCAAGGCCGATACCCGCCCACTCGAGCCGCGAATTACGGTGACCGAACAGCAAGCCGAACACCAGGGTGAACAGCGGCACCGTCGCCACCGCCAGCGCCGCCACGCCTGAGGCCACACCGGCGTGCTCGGCCACGGTCACACCGCCATTGCCGCAGCTGAGCAGCAGAAAGCCGATTGCCCCCGCCGCCCGCCATTGCGGCCAGGTCGGCGCCGGCACCCCCCGCCAGCGCAGGAAACCGTACAGCAAGCCCCCGGCGATCAGAAAGCGCACCCCCGCCATGAGCATCGGTGGCCAGGACTCGACGCCAATGCGAATGAACAGGTAGGTGGACCCCCAGACCAGGTACAGGGCCATAAAGGCGCCGATAAGCAGCAGGGGGAAGCGACGGGAGGCAGGCATGGCAAGGTTACTCAAAATCCGTTTACGGGTGGCTTAGTTTAGAAAGGCCACCGCGCAATAATAAGTTACAAAACCAGAATAAATGAGCGGCACACTTGGTGGGGGGAGCGAGTTTGACGGTAG
>NZ_JANIAG010000050.1:0-32636 GCF_028682155.1 Pseudomonas sp. 39004 | reverse complement strand
TGTGCTCTTCCGATCTACCTTGTTACCTGCCGGGTCCAGCAAGTGGAAGCTGCGCGCGCCATCCCCATGGTTGAACGGGCGGTCGAGCAAGGTCACCCCGCGCGCCTTGAAGTAGTGGTACCAGGCCTCCAGCTCTTCCACGCTGTCGACGATGAAGCCGAAGTGGTCGAGTGTCTGCAAACCATTGGCCGCCCCCGCCCCGCGCCCCAATGACAAATTGTCGTTACCGCAGGTCAGGTAGACCAAGTCTTCATTGGCCCGGTTGAGCACCTCCATGCCAAGCACGTCGACGTAAAAGCGCTCGCACTCCTCAAGGTTCGGGACCAGCAAGGCAATATGGCGCAGGCCATTCAGACGGCCAGGGCGTGCAGGCAACTCGGACATTGGCGAAACTCCTTTTTTGTATACAATTCAGATCTGAATTTAAAACAAAAGGAGCGCCATGTGTATAGCCTGTTTATCAAGACACGCGTGAAGCCCGGCGGCGCCGAGGCTTTTCTGACCGCTATCAAGGCCAATGCCGCTGCTTCCGTGGCAACCGAGCCCGGTTGCCTGGTGTTCGACGTGTCTCAGGACCGCCTCGATCCCGACGTGATCTACCTCTACGAGATCTACCGTGACGATGCCGCCTATGAGGCACACACCCTGACAGCGCACTTTCGCGACAGTCGCCCGCTGGTCGAACCGCTGATCGTCGAGCAGGACTGTTTCGAGAGCGACGTCATCGCCCGTAACCCGGTGATTTGAGGCGCACAGTAAAAAGCCCCGGCAGTGATGCCGGGGCTTTCCTGAAAAGTGGCCAATTCCGTTTGGCCTATGGGACATTCCTTATTCGGACTTCAGACCATCAGCCGAAACGGCCTGAACGCCTTTAATCTTCTTGGCGATGGCCACGGCCATCTCTTTCTGCGAATCGGTCACTGCCACATCGGAAGACAGCGATACGACGCCTTTGTTGGTTTCAACCTTGATGTCGCTGCCAGGTACACCTTTCTCGGTCATCAGGTCAGCCTTCACCTTGGTGGTGATCCAAGTGTCGGAAGTAGCTTCCTTGGCTTCGGTCATCTCACCAGCCGCCAGCGTCATCGGGGCCTGGGTGGACTGTTGGGCAAATGCCGCATTAGCCATGGTCAGGGTCAGAGCGGTAGCAGTAGCGGCAGCAATGGCGAACTTCTTCATGTGAGTCACTCCTGTTTTTCGAAAGGTCTGCGCCGTTATTCCTGGCTGCAGGTATGAAGGTAGTTGCACGTGCTGTGCCAGCTTTTCCGCTTCCATTAAACCTTTATAAATCAATTACTTATACATATAGGCGATTTGCATCAGTCGTGCAATTTGCAACCTGCGGGGTAAACCTGCGTGCAAGATGCAACTGTGCAAAAGGTTCCCTTCGGGCATAAAAAAAGAGCCCCGGAGGGCTCTTTTTTCATTGCGCGTCAGTCGCTTAGACGCCGGAGGCCTTGGCCGCGGCAACGTCTTTGATCGACAGCTTGATACGGCCGCGGTTGTCCACGTCCAATACCAGTACTTCCACTTCCTGACCTTCTTTCAGAATGTCGGTGACTTTCTCGACGCGAGCATCGCTCAGCATGGAGATGTGCACCAGGCCATCCTTGCCAGGCAGGATGTTGACGAAGGCACCGAAGTCAACGATACGCTCGACCTTGCCGACATAGATCTTGCCGATCTCGGCCTCTGCAGTGATGCCCAGGATGCGCTGACGAGCTGCTTCAGCCGCTTCCTTGGTTTCGCCGAAGATCTTGATCGAGCCATCGTCTTCGATGTCGATCGAAGCCTTGGTCTCTTCGCAGATGGCGCGGATGGTGGCGCCGCCTTTACCGATGACGTCACGGATCTTGTCGGTGTCGATCTTCATCGCGATCATGGTCGGGGCGTTGGCCGACAGCTCGGTACGCGATTGACCAATGATCTGGTTCATCTGGCCGAGGATGTTCAGGCGCGCTTCCAGGGCTTGGCCCAGGGCGATTTCCATGATCTCTTCGGTGATGCCGTTGATCTTGATGTCCATCTGCAGTGCGGTAACGCCCTTGGCGGTACCGGCAACCTTGAAGTCCATGTCGCCCAGGTGGTCTTCGTCACCCAGGATGTCGGTCAGAATGGCGAACTTCTCGCCTTCCTTGACCAGGCCCATGGCGATACCGGCCACTGGCGCCTTCATCGGTACACCGGCATCCATCAGGGCCAGGGAAGCACCGCAGACCGAAGCCATCGAGCTCGAACCGTTGGACTCGGTGATTTCCGACACCACACGAATGGTGTACGGGAACACGTCGGCGGCAGGCAGCATGGCCTGTACCGAACGGCGGGCCAGACGGCCGTGGCCGATTTCACGACGGCCAGCACCGCCCATGCGGCCACACTCGCCCACCGAGAACGGCGGGAAGTTGTAGTGCAGCATGAAGGGGTCTTTCTTCTCGCCTTCGAGGGTGTCCAACAGCTGGGCGTCACGCGCAGTACCCAGGGTCGCGACGACCAGGGCCTGGGTTTCACCACGGGTGAACAGTGCCGAACCGTGAGTCTTCGGCAGTACGCCGACTTCGATGCTCAGCGGGCGAACGGTCTTGGTGTCACGACCATCGATACGCGGCTTGCCGTTTACGATGTTTTCGCGAACGGTGCGGTATTCGATTTCGCCGAAGATTTCTTTGACTTCGGAAGCCGAAGGCTGGCCTTCTTCACCGGAGAACTTGGCGATCGCCTGATCACGCAGCTCGCCCAGGCGCGCGTAGCGGTCGGCCTTGACGGTGATGGTGTAGCCCTGCGAAACAGCCTCGCCGAACTCGGCGCGGATGGCGTTGAGCAGCTCGGTGTTGGCAACGGCGGGTTTCCAGTCCCAGGTCGGCTTGCCCGCTTCGGCGGCCAGCTCTTTGACAGCCTGGATAACGGACTGGAATTCGTCGTGGGCGAACAGTACAGCGCCCAGCATCTGGTCTTCGGTCAGCTCTTGGGCTTCCGATTCAACCATCAGCACGGCGTCGGAGGTACCGGCAACGACCATGTCCAGGCTCGAGGCAGCCAGTTGCTCGTAGGTCGGGTTCAGCAGGTAGCCGGTGCTTTCGTGGAAGGCAACGCGGGCGGCGCCGATCGGGCCTTCGAACGGAATGCCGGAAATAGCCAGGGCAGCCGAGGTACCGATCATCGCAGCGATGTCCGGGTCGGTCTTCTTGCTGGTGGAAACCACGGTGCAGACGACCTGGACTTCGTTCATGAAGCCTTCAGGGAACAGCGGACGGATCGGACGGTCGATCAAGCGCGAGGTCAGGGTCTCTTTCTCGGAAGGACGGCCTTCACGCTTGAAGAAGCCACCCGGGATCTTGCCGGCGGCGTAGGTCTTTTCCTGGTAGTGGACCGACAGCGGGAAGAAACCCTTGCCTGGATCGGCCTGCTTGGCACCTACCACAGTCACCAGCACGGTGACGTCGTTGTCGACGGTAACCAGCACTGCGCCGGTTGCCTGACGGGCAATGCGGCCCGTTTCGAGAGTAACGGTCGATTGACCGAACTGGAATGTCTTGATTACCGGGTTCACGGTTTCCTACCTTTTCAGTGGCTCTGGGGGGAACTGGTTTCTTGCGAATTCTTGGGCAGAACGGGGAATCGGCCCCATTGACCGTCCAGATACAACACGAGGCTGGGAGCCTGGCCGAAGCGCGGAAAACCGCGCAACGTAACCAGGCTGCCAACCTCGGAGATACGCATGGCGTGCCCAAAGACAACGCTGCCAGGCAGCGTTGCCAATGCATGAGACGCCATGCACACCACTGACCAGGCCGCTATTAGCGACGCAGGCCCAGACGACCGATCAGGGCGCTGTAACGAGTGGTGTCTTTACCCTTCAGGTAGTCCAGCAGCTTACGACGCTGGTTA
Source organism: Pseudomonas sp. 39004 (assembly GCF_028682155.1). Lineage (NCBI taxonomy): Bacteria > Pseudomonadati > Pseudomonadota > Gammaproteobacteria > Pseudomonadales > Pseudomonadaceae > Pseudomonas > Pseudomonas sp. 39004. The sequence continues at coordinate 28,751 of NZ_JANIAG010000050.1, read as the reverse complement.
ACCATACGGATCAGGCCACGACGCGAGTGGTGGTCTTTACCGTTGGCCTTGAAGTGGCCTTGCAGCTTGTTGATGTTCGCGGTCAGCAGAGCAACCTGAACTTCCGGGCTACCAGTGTCGCCAGCAGCTTGCTGGTAGTCGGTAACGATTTGAGCTTTTTCTTCAACGCTGAGGGCCATTTGGCTTCTCCTGATAACGGATCCCGCGAGCGGGGTCCAATAGGCCAGGGACAAATCCCTGTATTAATAAGAAAGGTGTGACCGTGCCTACTGACAGCCACCCTTGATCCCGTAGGGCCCGGCCGAAGCCAGACCCTGCGGTTTCGGTCATTCCGACCGAATCAGCCGACGTGGCGCAATGCGCCCGTCTTCGCTCACTTCACCGATACCGATGAAGCGAGCATTGTGATCCTGTACGCGGACCATGCCAAACTGCGGTGCATCCGGCGCACGTACTGCCTGGCCATGCAGCCAGTAGAACGCACTGTGCTCGGACAAACTCACCATTGGCCAGTCCTGCAGCCCGCTGTCGGAAGGCATCAGGAAGCGATCAAGCGCTTCGTTGCCGCCTTCGGCATGGGCCTGTTCGAGTTCCTCGAGGGTCACCGTCTGTGCCAGCTCGAAGGGCCCGGCCTGGGTCCTGCGCAGCTCGGCGACATAAGCGCCACAGCCAAGGGCTTCGCCGATATCCTCCACCAGGGTGCGGATATAGGTGCCTTTGCTGCATCCTACCGTCAACCGTGCACGGGTGCCTTCGCACTCGAGCAACTCCAAGCGGTTAATAGTAACAGAACGCGCCTCGCGCTCCACTACCTCTCCAGCACGAGCCAGTTTGTACAGTGGCTGGCCGTCACGCTTGAGCGCCGAGTACATTGGCGGTATCTGGCTGATCGGGCCACGAAAACGGGGCAGCAGCGCCTCGATGTCGGCACGACCAACGGTCACTTCACGGGTCTGCAGGACCTCGCCTTCAGCATCGGCAGTATTGGTAGTCTGCCCCATCTGCATGACGGTTTCGTAGCCCTTGTCGGAATCGAGCAGGTACTGCGAAAACTTGGTCGCTTCGCCGAAGCACAGTGGCAGCACGCCGGTTGCCAGCGGGTCGAGGCTGCCAGTGTGGCCGGCCTTCTCCGCGTTGAGCAACCAGCGCACTTTCTGCAGTGCCGCGTTGGAGGTAAAGCCCAGTGGCTTGTCCAGCAGGATGATGCCGCTGACGTTGCGGCGGATACGTTTGACCTGGGCCACCGCTTACTCCTTGGTGTCCAGCTCGTCGGTATCCTTGTGCAGGCGGTCTTCAGCCACTGCACGCTCGATCAGCGCCGACAGGTGTACACCGCGGCTGACGCTTTCATCGAAGTGGAAATGCAGCTGGGGCACGCTGCGCAGTTGCATCGAACGCCCCAGGTGCAGGCGCAGGAAGCTGGCGGCGCTGTTCAGTGCCTTGAGCGACTGCTTCACGGCATCTGGCGTTTCCTCGCCCATGACGGTGATGAACACCTTGGCATGGCCCAGGTCGCGGCTGACATCCACGGCGGTGATGGTCACCAGACCGACACGTGGATCCTTGACTTCGCGGCGGATCAGCTCAGCCAGCTCGCGCTGCATCTGATCACCGATACGTTGGGTACGGCTATATTCTTTGGCCATTCTTGCTACCTGTAACTTAAAGCGGCAAACGCCCGGTCAAGCTGATGCCTGACCGGGCGCTACCTGTAAAGGCGCCGCCAACCGCCCTGTAGCGGGGGCTTGCGGCAAGCTCGCCCTTAGAGGGTACGAGCCACCTGGACTTTCTCGAAGACTTCGATCTTGTCGCCGACCTTGACGTCGTTGTAGCTCTTGACGCCAATACCGCACTCCATGCCCGAACGTACTTCGGCAGCGTCGTCCTTGAAGCGACGCAGCGATTCCAGCTCGCCTTCGAAGATCACAACGTCCTCGCGCAGTACGCGGATCGGACGGTTGCGGTACACGGTACCTTCGATGACCATACAGCCAGCGATGGCGCCGAACTTCGGCGAACGGAACACGTCACGCACTTCGGCGACACCCAGGATGTTCTCGCGAACATCGCTGCCGAGCATGCCGGTCAGGGCCTTCTTGACGTCTTCGATGATGTCGTAGATCACGTTGTAGTAACGCATATCCAGACCTTCCTGCTCGACGATCTTGCGCGCACCGGCATCGGCACGCACGTTGAAGCCGAACAGCACCGCGTTGGACGCCAGCGCCAGGTTGGCGTCGCTCTCGGTGATACCACCCACACCGCCGCCGATCACGCGAACCTGTACTTCGTCGTTGCCCAGGCCGCCGAGCGAGCCGTTCAACGCTTCCAGGGAACCACGTACATCGGTCTTGAGGACGATGTTGAGGGTTTTCTTCTCTTCCTGACCCATGGTCTCGAAGATGTTTTCCAGCTTGCCAGCGTGAGCACGGGCCAGCTTGACCTCGCGGTACTTGCCTTGACGGAACAGGGCAACTTCGCGGGCTTTCTTCTCGTCAGCAACCACCGACAGCTCGTCACCGGCTTCCGGGGTACCGTCCAGGCCAAGGATCTCGACCGGGATCGACGGGCCAGCTTCCTTCACAGGCTTGCCGTTCTCGTCGAGCATGGCACGTACGCGGCCATAGTTGGAGCCGCACAGGACCATGTCGCCCTGACGCAGGGTACCGTCCTGAACCAGGATGGTCGCCACTGGGCCACGGCCCTTGTCCAGGCGCGATTCGACGACGACACCACGACCAGGTGCGGTCGGGGTAGCGCTCAGTTCGAGGATCTCGGCCTGCAGCAGAACGGCTTCGAGCAGTTCGTCCACACCGGTACCCATCTTCGCCGAAACCTTGACGAAAGGCGTGTCACCACCCCATTCCTCGGAGGTCACGCCTTCGACGGACAGCTCGTTGCGGATGCGATCGAGGTCGGCACCAGGCTTGTCGATCTTGTTCACTGCAACAACCAGTGGGACGCCAGCTGCCTTGGCATGCTGAACGGCTTCACGGGTTTGCGGCATCACGCCGTCGTCCGCCGCCACCACCAGGATGACGATGTCGGTCGCCTTGGCACCACGAGCACGCATCTGAGTGAACGCAGCGTGGCCCGGGGTATCGAGGAAGGTGACCATGCCGCGGTCGGTTTCCACGTGGTAGGCGCCGATGTGCTGGGTGATACCGCCGGCTTCGCCAGCAGCAACCTTGGCACGACGGATGTAGTCGAGCAGCGAGGTCTTACCGTGGTCAACGTGGCCCATGACGGTAACGACCGGGGCGCGCGATTCGGTTTTGCCTTCGAACTTCAGCGATTCGGCCAGGGAGTCTTCCAGGGCAGTATCGCTGACCAGGGTGACCTTGTGGCCCAGCTCTTCTGCGATCAGCTGAGCGGTTTCCTGGTCGAGCACCTGGTTGATGGTAACCGGGGTGCCCATCTTGAACATGAACTTGACCACTTCAGCGCCCTTGACGGACATCTGGTTGGCCAGTTCCGAGACCGTGATGGTCTCGCCGATGGTCACCTCACGGATGACGGGGCCGGTCGGGCTCTGGAAGCCGTGCTGGTTACGCTTCTTCAGCTTGCCCTTGCCGCCACGACCACGACGAGCGCCATCGCTCTCTTCTTCGGTGGTACGCGGAGCAGCGCGTGGAGTCGGTGCTTTTTCCTTCTCCTTGACCTTGACCTTGATCGACACGCGAGGCGCCTCGCCACGACGACGGTCGTCATCGCGAGTGCGGCTTTCGTTGCGACGGGTCTCGTCCTTCTTGCGCTCGGCAGCACGCGCAGCGGCATCTTCCGAGGCAGGCGCGTCAGCGACTACCGGTGCCGGCGCAGGTGCGGCGGCAGCGGCAGCCGGCTTGGCAGCTGGGGCCGCAGGGGCGGCATCAGCAGCCTGACGGCGAGCCTGATCTTCGTTGCGCTGGCGAACGTCGGCGTCAACCTTGTCGCGCGCAGCGTTTTCCGCCGCACGGCGCTCATCCTGCTCGCGTTTCTGCTCAGCCTGGATTTCTTCCGGGCTGCGCTGCACGAATACTTTCTTCTTGCGTACTTCTACGCTGATACTTTTGCTACCGGCGACACGCAGGGTGCTGGTGGTTTTGCGCTGCAAGGTAATCTTGCGCGGCTCTTCCGCCTTGCTCTTGTGGCTGCTTTTCAAATGAGTCAGCAGAGTCTGCTTCTCATTGTCGGTCACTACCTGACCGGCGTCGGTGTGCGGCAGACCTGCCTCACGCATCTGCTGCAGCAGGCGCTCTACCGGTGCCTCGACCTCTTGGGCCAGTTCTTTCACCGTGACTTGCGTCATGCACTTCTCTCCTCAGGCCGCGCCTAATTACTCGAACCAGTGGGCTCGGGCGGCCATGATCAACTTGCCGGCACGCTCTTCGTCGATGCCGTCGATGTCGAGCAGATCGTCGATCGACTGCTCGGCCAGGTCTTCGCGGTTAACCACGCCGCGCACCGCCAGTTCCGCCGCCAGGTCCTTGTCCATGCCCTCAAGGGAGAGCAGGTCTTCGGCCGGATGGGCGTCTGCCAGTTTTTCTTCGGTAGCGATGGCCTTGGTCAACAAACGGTCCTTGGCTCGAGCGCGGAGCTCATTGACGATATCTTCGTCAAAGCCATCGATGTTGAGCATTTCTTCCAACGGTACGTAGGCAATTTCTTCGAGGCTGGTAAAGCCTTCGTCGACCAGCACTTGGGCCAGCTCCTCGTCGACTTCCAGTTCATCGATGAAATTGCGCAGGATGTCACCGGTTTCTGCTTGCTGCTTGGCCTGGATGTCCTTTTCGGTCATCACGTTCAAGGTCCAGCCGGTCAACTGACTGGCCAAACGAACGTTCTGACCGCCACGGCCAATGGCCTGGGCAAGGTTGTCTTCGGCGACGGCGATGTCCATGGCATGGGCATCCTCGTCAACGATAATCGCCGCGACTTCGGCCGGCGACATGGCGTTGATGACGAACTGCGCCGGGTTATCGTCCCACAGGACGATATCCACACGCTCACCACCCAACTCTCCGGATACGGCTTGGACGCGCGAACCGCGCATGCCGATACAGGCACCTTGCGGGTCGATGCGCTTGTCCTTGGAGCGGACGGCGATCTTGGCTCGCGAACCCGGATCACGGGAGGCAGCCATGACTTCAATGAGGCCCTCGGCAATTTCCGGCACTTCAATGCGGAAAAGCTCGATCAGCATCTGTGGCGCAGTGCGCGACAGGATCAGCTGGGGGCCACGGTTTTCAGTGCGGATTTCCTTGAGCAGCGCACGCAGGCGCACGCCAACCCGGAAAGTCTCGCGGGGAATGATGTCTTCGCGAGCCAGCAAGGCCTCGGCGTTGTTGCCCAGGTCAACGATGACGTTGTCGCGGGTAACCTTCTTGACGGTACCGGAGATGATCTCGCCTACGCGTTCGCGGTAGGCATCGACCACCTGGGCGCGCTCGGCCTCACGGACCTTCTGCACGATGACCTGCTTGGCGGTCTGGGCGGCGATACGACCGAACTCGATAGACTCGATCTTCTCCTCGATCACGTCACCGACCTTGGCTTCAGGGTGGGTCTCGTGGATCTTGCTCAACCAGGTCTCGATTGCCGGATCATCAAGATCGGCTTCATCGACCACGGTCCAGCGACGGAAGGTCTCGTAGCTACCGGTGTGGCGGTTGATTTCCACACGCAGGTCGACTTCGTCCTCAAAACGTTTTTTGGTTGCAGTGGCCAGGGCCACTTCCAGCGCTTCGAAAATGACGCCGGGCGGTACACCCTTTTCGTTGGATACCGATTCAACAACCAGCAGTACTTCTTTGCTCATCGTACGCCTCGCCTTGCGCAAGCCATTGGGCCCGGATAGTCCGCCGGGCCCGGCACGTCTCAGTCAAAACTGGGAATAATATTGGCCTTGTCGATCGAGTCGATCGGCAACAGGAACTCCTGGTCGTCCACCTGGACCACCACATCCTGCTCCTCCACACCGCGGAGAAGGCCCTGGAAGTTACGACGACCCTCGAAGGGTGAGCGCAGCTTGATCTTCACTTGTTCGCCGGCATGCGAGGCAAACTGTTCAAGCGTGAACAGCGGGCGTTCCATGCCAGGAGAAGAAACCTCTAGGGTATATTCAGAGCTGATCGGATCTTCCACATCGAGGACGCTGCTGACCTGACGGCTGACTTCAGCGCAGTCGTCCACCAGAATGCCGCCTTCCTTATCGATGTAGACACGTAGTACCGAATGCTTGCCCTGGGAGACGAATTCGATCCCCCAGCATTCGAAGCCCAGCCCCGTGACCACCGGGGCCAACAAGGCCTGCAACTGTTCTAGCTTGCTCGACACCTGAACCCCCTCGTGCATGCTGTGCAAATAAAAAATGGGCGAAGCGCCCATCCCTGAAAGCGCCGTTGGACAACGACGCCGAAAACTGTTCGGCTAGCAAAAAGCCCCTGAAAAGGGGCTCCGCTAAAGCTGGTTGCGGGGGCTGGATTTGAACCAACGACCTTCGGGTTATGAGCCCGACGAGCTACCAAGCTGCTCCACCCCGCGACAAAGCTGGGGCGAAAGTATAAGACCGAACCCCGTACGGGGTCAATCCGACCTCCACCTACAAGAAAGCCCGCATAAAGCGGGCTCTCTTGCTTCAATTGGTACCGAGAAGGGGACTCGAACCCCTACACCCTATGGGCACAACCACCTCAAGGTTGCGTGTCTACCAATTCCACCACCTCGGCAATACTACTTCTTGAAACCCGTTACTTCTGCTCTTCTGCCGGAGGAGGTACATCACCCGTACTCGGAGTGGCTTCGCTCTTCTGCTGTTGGAGCACCGGTACATCATCATTCACTGCCGGCTTTTGCTCTTTCACTTCCAACACTGCTGGATCTGGAAGGCCCGCCTGGGTCAGCTTGTGAGCTTGTTCCTTGGCGAAGTATCCTAACCCAAGTGCTGTCAAAAAGAAAGTGGCAGCGAGTATTGCAGTGAATTTACTTAGGAAGGTTGCAGAGCCTTGGCTTCCGAACACAGTATTTGAGGCACCTGCGCCGAAAGATGCACCTGCTTCCGCACCCTTACCCTGTTGCAACAGAACCAGCACTACTAGCGACAGCGCTGCCAACAGATGAAAAACAACGATGACTGTTTCCAGCATTTGTTCAGTTTCCTGCGGCGCGACAAATTGCACCGAATTCGTCTGCGTTCAGGGACGCTCCACCAATGAGCCCCCCATCGATATCCGGCATGCCGAACAGTTCGGCCGCATTGGCCGCCTTCACGCTGCCGCCGTAGAGCAGCTGCACCTTCGCAGCCACTTCAGCATCTTCTGCCGCCAACTGACCGCGGATGGCAGCATGCACATCCTGAGCCTGTTGGGGCGTGGCCGTAAGGCCAGTGCCGATGGCCCATACAGGCTCATAAGCAATTACTGCATTGGCAAAAGCCTTAACACCGAACGCTTCGATGATACTGCTTAGTTGACGCCCGACAACTTCGAGTGTCTTGCCCGCCTCGCGCTCTTCAAGGGTTTCCCCAATACACAGCACGGGCTTCAAACCTTTGGCCTGTGCGGCTGCAAACTTGCGGTTCAGCACTTCATCACTTTCGCCGATGACCTGGCGACGCTCCGAATGCCCAACCAACACCAACTTGCAGCCCACTTCGGCCAGCTGTTCCGGGCAAACTTCCCCGGTCAGCGCACCCTGTTCGGGTTGTACAGCAGAATTCTGTGCGCCGACAGTTATTTCTTTACCTGCCAGGCCATCGATCACTTGATTGATGAACAAGGCCGGTGGAAATACCGCGACTTCCACTCCGCTCGGCAGGGCAAGATTGCTCAAGCCCTCGGTCAGCTCAGCGACGCTGGCGCGGGTACCGTGCATCTTCCAGTTACCAGCTACCATAGGGCGACGCATGCTTTACCTCGTCGGTCAAAGTGGGCGCAGATCTTACCCAACCAGATCTGCGCTGGCAAGCGCCTTCAGACACAAACTTCGCCGACCAGTTTCGCCAGGGCTTCGGCATGGCCGCGAACCTGACTTTCGTCGTCGCCTTCGACCATGACCCGCACCAACGGCTCGGTACCGGACTTGCGCAGCAGTACGCGACCGCGACCGGCCATCGCCTCGGTGACCTTGGCACTGGCCTCCTGCACCGCAGGGTGCTCCAGAGGGTCGACCTTGCTTGCCCCATAGCGCACGTTGATCAGTACCTGAGGGCACTTGCGCAGGGCCTGACGGGCCTGGGCCAGTGTCTCCCCGCGACGCTTGAGGGCCATCAGCACCTGCAGCGCGGCGATGATCGCATCACCGGTGGTGGTGTGGTTGCAGCACACGACATGCCCGGAGTTTTCACCCCCGACCAACCACTCGCGCTCGAGCAGTTCGGCCATGACGTAACGGTCGCCGACCTTGGCCCGCACGAACGGGATATCCAGCTCCTTGAGCGCAAGTTCAAGGCCCAGGTTGCTCATCAGTGTGCCCACTACCCCGCCTTGCAGCTTGCCGCGGTCATGCAGGTCACGGGCGATGATGAACAGCAATTCGTCGCCGTCGACGATGGCACCCGTGTGATCGACCATCAGCACCCGGTCACCGTCGCCATCGAAGGCGATACCGAGGTCAGCATGGCCCACCAGCACGGCAGCCTGCAGCGACTCGATATGGGTAGAGCCACAGCCTTCGTTGATGTTCAGGCCATCAGGCTGAGCATTCAGAATGGTCACGTCGGCACCCAGTTCGCGGAACACGCTTGGCGCGACCTTGTACGTGGCGCCATGGGCGCAATCGACCACCAGCTTGAGGCCGTCGAAGCTGGTGCTCGAAGGCACGCTGCTCTTGCAGAACTCGATGTAGCGGCCAGCCGCATCGTTGATGCGCGAGACCTTGCCCAGCTTGCCCGACTCGACCACCGTCATCGGCTGATCGAGCAACTCTTCGATCATCAACTCGACTTCGTCAGGCAGCTTGGTGCCCTGGCCAGAGAAGAACTTGATGCCGTTGTCGTCGTGCGGGTTGTGCGACGCGCTGATGACAATGCCGGCTTCAGCGTGGAAGGTACGCGTGAGGTAGGCGATGGCCGGGGTCGGCATCGGCCCGAGCAGCATCACATCGGCACCGGCCGCAGAAAGCCCGGCCTCGAGCGCAGATTCGAACATGTAACCGGAAATACGCGTGTCCTTGCCCACCAGTACACGGCAATGGCCCTGCTTGCGGAAAGCCATGCCAGCCGCCCAGCCGAGCTTCAGCATGAAGTCCGGCGTGATCGGGAATTCGCCGACGCGGCCACGAATGCCGTCGGTACCAAAGTATTTTCTGCTCATAGCGACTCCAATGTTCTTATTCGGCGTTTTGCACGGCAGCGATCATGCGTACTACATCGACAGTTTCGGCCACATCATGGACGCGAAGAATACTCGCTCCCTTGGTCATGGCCAACGCAGCCAGCGCCAGGCTGCCGTACAAACGCTCGCCGACCGGACGATCCAGCGTCAGGCCGATCATGCTCTTTCGTGAAACACCCACCAGCAGTGGGCGCCCAAGGCGATAGAGCGCTTCCATGTGCTTGAACAGGCTCAGGTTGTGCGCCAGTGTCTTGGCGAAACCGAAGCCTGGGTCAAGAATGATTCTGCTTGCATCGATGCCCGCCGCAGCGCAGGCGGCCATCCGTTGTTCAAGATATCGCGTAACGTCCGCTGTCACATCATCGTAATGCGGGTCGTCCTGCATATTGCCCGGCTCACCGCGCATGTGCATCAGGCACACCGGCAGACCGGTATCGGCCGCCGCGTCCAGGGCACCATCGCGCTCCAGCGCGCGTACGTCGTTGATCAGCCCAGCCCCCAGCCGCGCAGACTCACGGATGACCGCAGGCGTGGAGGTATCGACCGAAATGACCACATCCAGGCGGCTATTGATTGCCTCGACCATCGGCGCCACGCGCTCGATTTCTTCGGTCACGGACACGGCACGCGCCCCAGGGCGAGTCGACTCGCCACCGATGTCGATCAGCGTGGCGCCTGCGGCGACCATCGCTTCGGCATGCCGCAGCGCAGCGTCGCGCTGGCTGAAGCGCCCGCCGTCAGAGAAGGAGTCGGGGGTGATATTGAGGATACCCATGACATGGGTACGCGACAAATCAAGAACCCGGTTGCCGCAAGGCAACCGGGTCGGGTACTGCACTGAACTCATAGATGCCCTTAGTGTTGAGCCGCTGGGCCGCCAATCGGCGATTCCGGGCGATCACCCTGGGCTGCCGGGGTACCCGAAGCCGAGTCACCATCCCAATCGCGAGGTTCGCGCGGGGCACGACCATTCATGATGTCGTCGATCTGGTCGGCATCGATGGTCTCGTACTTCATCAGCGCTTCAGCCATGGCATCGAGCTTGTCACGGTTGTCGGTGAGCAGCTGCTTGGCCGTGGCGTAGCACTGGTCGATGATGCTGCGCACTTCCGAGTCGATCAGCTTGGCGGTTTCACCCGACACGCTGGCGTGCTGGCTGCCGGCGCTACGGCCGAGGAACACCTCGCCTTCTTCTTCGGCATACATCAACGGGCCGAGCTTCTCGGAAAGGCCCCACTTGGTGACCATGTTCCGGGCAATCTGGCTGGCACGCATGATGTCGTTGGAGGCACCAGTGGTGACACCGTCGAAGCCCAGGGTCATTTCTTCGGCGATACGGCCGCCGTACAGCGAGCAGATCTGGCTGATCAGCGCACGCTTGGACAGGCTGTAACGGTCTTCTTCAGGCAGGAACATGGTCACACCCAGGGCACGACCACGCGGGATGATCGAAACCTTGTAGACCGGGTCATGCTCAGGCACCAGACGACCGACGATGGCGTGACCGGCTTCGTGGTAGGCGGTGTTCTGTTTTTCTTTCTCGGACATGACCATGGTCTTGCGCTCGGCGCCCATCATGATCTTGTCTTTGGCCAGCTCGAACTCTTTCATTTCGACCAGGCGCTTGTTGGAGCGAGCAGCGAACAACGATGCTTCGTTGACCAGGTTGGCCAGGTCGGCACCGGAGAAGCCTGGGGTACCACGGGCAATGACCGCCGGGTTGACGTTCTCGCCGATCGGCACCTTGCGCATGTGCACCTTGAGGATCTGCTCACGGCCGCGGATGTCCGGCAGGCCAACCACCACCTGGCGGTCGAAACGACCAGGACGCAGCAGTGCCGGGTCGAGGACGTCCGGACGGTTGGTTGCGGCGATGACGATGATGCCATCGTTCATCTCGAAGCCGTCCATCTCTACCAGCAGCTGGTTGAGGGTTTGTTCGCGCTCATCATGACCACCGCCCATACCGGCGCCACGGTGGCGACCCACGGCGTCGATTTCGTCGATGAAGATGATGCACGGGGCGTGCTTCTTGGCCTGCTCGAACATGTCGCGCACACGGCTGGCACCGACACCGACGAACATTTCAACGAAGTCCGAACCGGAAATGGTGAAGAACGGCACTTTCGCCTCACCGGCAATGGCCTTGGCCAGCAGGGTCTTACCGGTACCCGGTGGGCCGACCATCAACACGCCGCGAGGAATACGGCCGCCGAGGCGCTGGAACTTGCCCGGGTCACGCAGGAATTCGACCAGCTCGCCGACTTCTTCCTTGGCTTCGTCGCAACCCGCGACGTCTGCCAGGGTGGTCTTGACCTGGTCTTCGGACAGCAGGCGCGCCTTGCTCTTGCCGAAACTCATCGGCCCGCCCTTGCCGCCCGCGCCGCCTTGCATCTGGCGCATGAAGAACATGAATACCGCGATGATCACCAGGATCGGGAAGCTGGCTACCAGCAACTGAGTCCAGATGCTCTGCTGCTCGGGCTGCTTGCCTTCGACGACCACGTGGTTGTCGACCAGGTCGCCGATCAGGCCATTGTCGGTAATGGCCGGGCGCACGGTCTTGAAGCTGTCGCCGTCAGCGCGCTTGCCTGTAATGATGTAGCCGTCGACGGTCACACGCTCGACTTTCCCGTCTTTGACCTGTTGGATGAAGTCGGAGTAGTTGAGGGTCTGCGGCTCGTTAGGGCTTGAGAAGTTGTTCATCACTGTCACCAGGACAGCTGCGATGATCAACCACAGGATCAGATTCTTTGCCATGTCGTTCAATTCGCTACCCTCTGAGGCCGGCGCACGACGCAGCCGTGCCTCGCATGATATTCATCGCCCTAACTTACTACATTACCTACGCATCCGCAGGCACCGTCTGTAACCCTTTGTGAAACCTAGACTACACGAAGTTCGGACGATCCTGACGGGCTGGCCGATTGGAATTAACTATCAGCCACCCCGTAGCACGCCTTTCACACGCCTTTGAAACCTTTACCCAGCAGGTACTGCTCACGCGAGCGATCCCGCGAAGACGACGGCTTGCGCATCTGCACCTTGTCGAACTTGGTGCGAACGTCCTTCAAGTACATGTCGAAGCCTTCGCCCTGGAAAATCTTGATCAGGAAGTCACCACCAGGCTTCAGCACGCGGGTTGCCAGGTCAAGCGCCAACTCACAAAGGAACATGGCGCGCGGCATGTCCACTTCAGGCGTACCACTCATATTGGGGGCCATGTCGGAAATCACAAGGTCTACATGCGAATCGCCGACCGCTTCCAGAATCTGCTGCAGCACTTCATCGTGGGTGAAGTCACCCTGAATGAAGGTCACGTCCGGGATCGAGTCCATTTCCAGGATATCGGAGGCAATCAGACGGCCCTGGCCACCAATCAGACGACTGGTCACCTGCGACCAGCCTCCTGGGGCTGCGCCGAGGTCGATCACACTCATGCCCGGGCGGATCAACCGGTCCTTTTCCTGGATCTCAAGCAGTTTGTAGCTCGCACGCGAACGGTAGCCATCCTTCTGCGCTTGTTTGACGAAAGGGTCGTTAAAATGCTCACGCAGCCAGTTAGCGCTGCTTTTGGAACGTTGTACCACGGGGCACCTCGATGATATGCGTCGTGATTGACTGGGCGGAGCCGGGGGCCCTCGGGTAAAATGCCTGTCAATTTTACAGAATCAGACGGAAAGGGTCAGATTATGCCGCTCAATAACGAGCAGAAGAAGCAATACAAGTCCATTGGTCATGACCTGAAGCCGGTCCTGATCGTTGCTGGCAACGGTGTTAACGAAGGCGTTGCCGCCGAACTGGAACGCGCACTCGCCGATCATGAACTGATCAAGGTCGAGATTCGCTCCGAAGATCGTGAAGAACGCGCTGCCGCCATTGCCGAGTTGTGCAAGGTCGGCCGTGCTGAACTGGTGCAGACCATCGGCAAGAAAGCGCTGATCTACCGCAAGAACCCACAGCCGAACAAGCAGCTGTCGAACATCCACCGCTTCAAATAATAGCGGCTCCGATCAGTGGCGCGCCTTGCGCGCCCTGACCGGTACTGGCTGGGCCACCAGCACGATGCCGGAAAAACCCAGCACCAGGAAACAGAACATCTGCCAGCGCTCACCCACGGATATACCGTAGCGCAAGGTGTAATACCCCACGCAGGCACCAAAGCCGAGCAACAGCATCTGGCCACGGAACTGTCGCCACCAGGCCGCCAGGCCATCCACCCTCGCCAATACCGCCAGCTGGGTCAACAAGCCAAGCAAGGCCACGCCAATCAACCAGCGGTCGATCTGCCCGGCAATATCCTGCACCAGCAGGGGCGCCAGGCCACTGACCTTGAGCGCGGGCACCAGCCCCACATGAAACACCCACAAGCCGCCGACCCAGAAAACCTGGGCCAGCTGCCAGAGGATCCCTTCAAGGGATGGCGCCCGCAGGCGCCGGTCAGATGTGCTGGACTTCGACAATCTCGTACTCGACCGTGCCACTTGGCGTCTTGATGACGACGATATCACCTTCTTCCTTGCCGATGATGGCACGGGCAATCGGCGCGCCTGCCGACAACTTGCCCAGCTTGATGTTGGCTTCGTCTTCACCCACGATCTGGTACTTCACGCGCTCGTCGGTTTCGGTATTGGCCAGCTCGACGGTGGTGCCGAAAATGACCTTGCCGGTGTGCGGGATTGAGGTCACATCGATCACCACCGAGTTCTGCAGGCGGCCTTCGATATCGCGGATACGCGCCTCGACCATGCCCTGCTCTTCACGGGCGGCATGGTATTCGGCGTTTTCCTTGAGGTCACCCAGCTCGCGTGCTTCACCGATAGCCTGGCTCAGCCGCGGGCGCTCGGTCTTGCTCAGGAACAGGTGCTCCTCTTCCAGGGCGCGAGCGCCCTGGACGGTCATCGGGTATTTGGTAATGCTCATGCTTTGAGTCCTGCATGCAGATCCTGCAAGCGACGAACGGTCTTCTCGGGACCAAACTTCAGCGCTTCGCAGATGGCTTCACCGGCCGCAATGGTGGTGGTGCAGTAAATCTTGTGCTGCAGCGCATTGCGACGAATCGAGTAGGAATCAGCGATCGACTGACGGCCTTCGGTGGTGTTGATGATCAGCGACACTTCGTCGTTCTTGATCATATCGACCACGTGCGGGCGACCTTCGGTCACTTTGTTCACACGGCGCACTTTCAGGCCTGCCGCCTCGATAACCTTGGCGGTGCCGGCAGTGGCAACCACTTCGAAGCCCAGGGCGATCAGGTCGCGGGCAACGCCAGCCACTTGTGGCTTGTCGTCGTCACGCACGCTGATGAACGCGGTACCGCCGGTTGGCAGCACTTCGCTGGCACCCATCTGAGCCTTGGCGAACGCTTCACCGAAGCTGTCACCGACGCCCATGACTTCACCGGTCGATTTCATCTCAGGGCCGAGGATCGGGTCAACCCCTGGGAACTTGGCGAACGGGAAGACGGCTTCCTTGACACTGTAGAAGTTCGGGATGATTTCTTTGGTGAAACCGATCTCTTTCAGGGTTTTACCCGCCATCACGCGGGCGGCAATCATGGCCAGCGAGGTGCCGATGCACTTGGAGACGAACGGCACGGTACGCGAAGCGCGCGGGTTGACTTCGATCACGTAGATCTTGTCGCCCTGCAGGGCCAGCTGAACGTTCATCAGGCCGACAACGCCCAGCTCCAAGGCCATTTTCTTGACCTGTTCGCGGACTTCGTCCTGCACGTGAGCCGGCAGCGAGTACGGTGGCAGCGAGCACGCCGAGTCACCGGAGTGAACGCCGGCCTGCTCGATGTGCTGCATGATCGCGCCGATCACCACGTCGGTGCCGTCGCAGACCGCATCCACGTCCATCTCGATGGCGCAGTTGAGGAAGTGGTCGAGCAGCACCGGGCTGTCGTTGGACACCTGTACGGCTTCACGCAGGTAGCGCTTGAGCTCGTCCAGCTCGTAGACGATCTCCATGGCGCGGCCACCCAGTACGTACGACGGGCGCACGACCAGTGGGTAACCGATACCGCCAGCGGCACGGATGGCCTCGTCTTCGCTGCGCACGGTCGCGTTTGGCGGCTGCAGCAGGTTCAGGCGCTGAACCATCTGCTGGAAGCGCTCGCGGTCTTCGGCGCGGTCGATGGCGTCCGGGCTGGTACCGATGATCGGTACGCCAGCTTCTTCCAGGGCGCGTGCCAGTTTCAGCGGGGTCTGGCCGCCGTAGTGAACGATCACGCCCTTCGGCTTCTCGACACGGCAGACTTCCAGCACGTCTTCCAGGGTCAGCGGCTCGAAGTACAGACGGTCGGAGGTGTCGTAGTCGGTGGAGACGGTTTCCGGGTTGCAGTTGACCATGATGGTCTCGTAACCGTCTTCACGCAGCGCCAGGGCCGCGTGCACGCAGCAGTAGTCGAACTCGATGCCTTGGCCGATACGGTTAGGGCCGCCACCCAGGATCATGATCTTGTCGCGGGTCGACGGGTTGGCCTCGCACTCTTCCTCGTAGGTCGAATACAGGTAGGCGGTGTCGGTGGCGAACTCGGCAGCGCAGGTGTCGACGCGCTTGTAGACCGGGAACACTTCCAGCTTGTGGCGGTGACGACGCAGGTTCTTGTCGGTAATGCCAAGCAGCACAGCCAGGCGCTGGTCCGAGAAGCCTTTGCGCTTGAGGCGCAGCATCATGCCTTTATCGATGGCCGACAGGGCCAGGGTCTTGACCTTCTCTTCTTCCTTGATCAGGTCTTCCATCTGAACCAGGAACCACATGTCGATGCCGGTCAGGGCGAAGATCTCTTCGCAGGTCATGCCCGAACGCATGGCGTCGGCCACATACCAGATACGCTCGGCGCCCGGCACGGTCAGCTCGCGCTTGAGGATGCTGGCCGCTTCGGCGCTGGCCAGGTCAACTTTCGGGTCCAGACCGCAAACACCGACTTCCAGGCCGCGCAGGGCTTTCTGCAGGGATTCCTGGAAGGTACGGCCGATGGCCATGACTTCACCCACGGATTTCATCTGGGTGGTCAGGCGGGCGTCGGCTTTCGGGAATTTCTCGAAGGCGAAACGTGGCAGCTTGGTGACGACGTAGTCGATCGACGGTTCGAACGACGCCGGGGTACGGCCGCCGGTGATGTCGTTCTGCAGCTCATCGAGGGTGTAGCCGACAGCCAGCTTGGCGGCGATCTTGGCGATCGGGAAGCCAGTGGCCTTGGAGGCCAGGGCCGACGAACGCGATACACGCGGGTTCATCTCGATCACGACCATGCGGCCGGTGTCTGGGCAGATACCGAACTGCACGTTGGAACCGCCGGTTTCGACACCGATTTCACGCAGCACCGCCAGCGAGGCGTTGCGCATGATCTGGTATTCCTTGTCGGTCAGGGTCTGTGCTGGGGCAACGGTGATCGAGTCGCCGGTGTGCACGCCCATCGGGTCGAAGTTCTCGATCGAGCAGACGATGATGCAGTTGTCCTTCTTGTCGCGGACCACCTCCATCTCGTATTCCTTCCAGCCGATCAGCGATTCGTCGATCAGCAGCTCTTTGGTCGGCGACAGGTCCAGACCACGGGCGCAGATTTCTTCGAACTCTTCACGGTTGTAGGCGATGCCACCACCGGTGCCGCCCATGGTGAAGGACGGACGGATGATGCATGGGAAGCCGAGCTTCTCGAGGACCGCATTGGCCTCCTCCATGCTGTGGGCGATACCGGAACGCGGGCATTCCAGACCGATGTCTTTCATCGCCTTGTCGAAGCGCGAACGGTCTTCTGCCTTGTCGATGGTGTCGGCGTTGGCGCCGATCATCTCTACGCCGAACTTTTCCAGAACGCCGTGGCGCTCCAGGTCCAGGGCGCAGTTCAGTGCGGTTTGGCCGCCCATGGTCGGCAGGACGGCGTCAGGGCGCTCCTGCTCGATGATCTTGGCCACCGACTGCCATTTGATCGGCTCGATGTAGGTGGCGTCGGCCATGGCCGGGTCGGTCATGATGGTGGCCGGGTTGGAGTTCACCAGGATGACGCGATAGCCTTCCTCGCGCAGGGCTTTGCAAGCCTGGGCGCCGGAGTAGTCGAATTCACAGGCCTGGCCGATCACGATCGGGCCAGCGCCGAGAATCAGGATGCTTTTGATGTCTGTACGTTTTGGCATGGTTGTCACTCAAATCCGCGGGTCAGTCGGCAAGCCGTCTTGAACAATCTGGGTCAGGCGCTTCCGGGCGCGGCGCGAGCCGGCCCGGGGCCTTGATGCAGGATGCTCAGCGGCGCTTGGCCATGGCATCGATGAAACGATCGAACAGTGGCGCGACGTCAGTCGGGCCTGGGCTCGCTTCAGGGTGGCCCTGGAAGCTGAACGCGCTCTTGTCGGTGCGCTCGATGCCCTGCAGGGTACCGTCGAACAGCGACTTGTGGATGGCGCGGACGTTGCCCGGCAGCGTGGCTTCGTCAACGGCGAAACCGTGGTTCTGGCTGGTGATCATGACCACGCCGGTGTCCAGGTCCTGGACCGGGTGGTTGGCACCGTGGTGGCCGTGGCCCATCTTGACGGTCTTGGCGCCGGAGGCCAGGGCCAGCAGCTGGTGGCCGAGGCAGATACCGAATACCGGGATCTCGGTTTCAAGGATTTCCTTGATGGCCTGGATGGCGTAGTCGCAAGGCTCCGGATCACCAGGGCCGTTGGACAGGAACACGCCATCAGGGTTGAGTGCGAGCACTTCGCTGGCCGGGGTCTGAGCAGGCACCACGGTCACGCGGCAGCCACGAGCAACCAGCATGCGCAGGATGTTCAGCTTGACGCCGTAGTCGAAGGCGACCACGTGGTAAGGCAGCTCGGAAGCTTCCAGGGTCGGATGGCTGTCGGTTTTCAGTTCCCACACGCTGGAGCGCCACTCGTAACGCTCTTTGGTGGAAACGACCTTGGCCAGGTCCATGCCCTTGAGGCCCGGGAAGGCGCGGGCAGCGGCGATGGCGGCTTCTTCGCTGATGTTGTCACCGGCGAGGATGCAGCCGTTCTGAGCGCCCTTTTCACGCAGGATACGGGTCAGGCGACGAGTGTCGATGCCGGCGATGGCAACGACGTTGTTGGCCTTGAGGTAGTCAGGCAGCGACTGGGTGTTACGCCAGTTGCTGGCCAGCAGCGGCAGGTCACGGATGACCAGGCCGGCAGACCAGACACGGTTCGACTCGGCGTCTTCCGGGGTGGTACCAGTGTTGCCGATGTGCGGATAGGTCAGGGTAACGATTTGCTGGGCGTAGGAAGGGTCTGTAAGGATTTCCTGGTAGCCGGTCATAGCGGTGTTGAACACCACCTCACCAACGGTCTGACCGTCGGCACCGATGGCTTCACCGCGAAAAATACTGCCGTCGGCAAGGGCGAGTATGGCTGGCTTTGTCAAGAAGACCTCCCGTAAATCAAGCATGAAAGGGCGATCGCAGGTTGCAAAAAAGCGGAGTGACGTATGGACACGTCACCCCGCTTTCATGTGCTGAATTCAATTCGCTGCGCGCTTTTAGTGGACACACTAAAGCTGTAGCTTACAGAAAAGTGCGTTTTCGGTCTACCGTATATGTGTCTCTAAAACACATGATTGCGACAGAATCGATGAAGCGTGGCGCGCCCCGCGAAGGGCGCGCCGCCGAGATCACCTGGTCAGTGCAGCCCCAGCACGTCCTGCATGTCGTACAGCCCCGGCTCACGCCCATCCAGCCACAGCGCGGCACGCACCGCACCCTTGGCGAAGGTCATGCGGCTCGAGGCCTTGTGGGTGATCTCCACCCGCTCGCCTTCGGCGGCGAACAGCACGGTGTGGTCACCCACCACGTCACCGGCACGCACCGTAGCGAAGCCGATGGTCTGGCGATCACGCGCACCGGTCTGGCCTTCGCGGCCATACACGGCCACTTCCTTCAGGTCACGCCCCAACGCCTGAGCCACCACTTCACCCATGCGCAGCGCAGTACCCGACGGCGCATCGACCTTGTGCCGGTGGTGCGCCTCGAGGATCTCGATGTCGACCTCGTCGCCCAGTACGCGCGCTGCGGTGTCCAGCAGCTTCAGGCACAGATTGACGCCAACGCTGAAGTTGGCGGCAAAGACGATCGGGATATCCTTGCCCGCTTCGACCAGCAACGCTTTCTCTTCCGGCGTAAAGCCAGTAGTGCCAATGACCATGGCCTTGCCCGCCTTGCGGCAGAACGCGAGGTTCTTCAGGGTCACCGAAGGGTGCGTGAAGTCGATCAGCACGTCGAACTCGTCCACAACCTTGACCAAGTCGTCGGAGATCGGCACGCCAATACGACCCAAGGCCGCCAACTCCCCTGCATCAGCCCCTACCAGGCTGCTGTCAGGGCGATCGATCGCCGCCGTCAAACCCGCCTGAGGCGCTTGGTGCTGCACAGCTTCGACAAGGGTCTTGCCCATCCGCCCTGCCGCGCCCATTACCGCAATACGTCGCATAACCTGTTCCTTGTCAGAGATCGCCGAAGAAGCGCTTCACGCCATCGAACCAGCCATTGGCCTTGGGCGAATGGGAGCTGTCGCCTTCCAGCGAATCACGCAGCTCTTCGAGCAGCTCGCGCTGGCGACGGCTGAGGTTGACCGGGGTTTCCACCGCCACACGGCACAGCAGGTCACCTGCCCCACCACCGCGTACCGGTGCCACACCCTTGCCGCGCAGACGGAACTGCTTGCCGGTCTGGGTGCCTTCCGGGATCTTCAGCTTCACCCGGCCATCGAGGGTCGGCACTTCCAGCTCGCCACCCAGGGCAGCGTCGGTGTAGCTGATCGGCACTTCGCAGTACAGGTGCTTGCCATCGCGCTGGAAGATCTCGTGCTCACGCACGTTGATGACCACGTACAGGTCGCCAGTCGGGCCACCATGGGTACCGGCCTCGCCCTCGCCCGACAGGCGAATGCGGTCACCGGTATCGACACCTGCCGGCACCTTGACCGACAACGTCTTGTATTCCTCGACACGGCCTTCGCCGTGGCACGCACCGCAAGGGTCGGTGATGATCTTGCCCTGGCCATGGCAGCGCGGGCAGGTCTGCTGCACCGAGAAGAAGCCTTGCTGCATGCGCACCTGGCCGATACCGCCGCAGGTCGGGCAGGTCGACGGGGTCGAGCCCTTCTTCGCGCCGGAGCCATCACAAGGGTTGCAGTTGACCAGAGTAGGAACGCGGATACTGACCGTGGTGCCACGCACCGCTTCTTCCAGGTTCAGCTCCAGGGTGTAACGCAGGTCGCTGCCACGCTGGGCGCCACCGCGCGAGCCGCCACGGCCGCCACCGAAGAAATCACTGAACACATCGCCGAAGATGTCGGAGAAGTTGGCACCACCGAAGCCGGCACCACCGCCACCCATGCTAGGGTCGACGCCGGCATGACCATACTGGTCATAGGCCGCGCGCTTGCTGGCATCGGACAGCACTTCGTAGGCCTCGTTGGCCTCCTTGAACTGCTCTTCCGACTCCTTGTCGCCCGGGTTGCGGTCGGGGTGGTACTTCATCGCCAGGCGGCGATAGGCCTTTTTGAGATCACCTTCGTTGGCGCCACGCTCGACACCCAGGACCTCATAATAATCACGCTTTGCCATAGGTCATTTGCACTCTTGAGGGCGTTCGACAGAGCGCTGCGCATAGGCGCATGGGCGCTGTGCCGTAAGCACCTGCCGCGCGAATGCGTCCTGACAGATGCTGTAAAAATTCGCGTATTCCAGACACACCAACGCGGGAGCAAGCCCCCGCGCGGCGACATCCTACCAGCTCACCGCCAAACGGCGGTGAGCTGGCCGACAACATGCAAAAATTACTTCTTGTCGTCGCCTTTTACTTCTTCGAACTCGGCGTCAACCACGTCATCGTGCTTGGCTTCCGGCTCGGCCTGCTGCGCGCCGCCCTGAGGCTGTTCGGCTTGCTGCTCGGCGTACATCTTCTGAGCCACTGGCGCGGAGACCTTGGACAGCTCTTCGACCTTGGCGTCGATCGTGGCCTTGTCGTCGCCTTTGACAGCGGCTTCCAGGGCAACGACTGCCGCTTCGATGGCGGTTTTCTCTTCAGCGGTGACCTTGTCACCTGCATCAGCGACCATCTTGCGGGTCGAGTGAACCAGTGCATCACCCTGGTTACGGGCAGCGGCCAGCTCTTCGAACTTGCGGTCTTCCTCGGCGTTGGCCTCGGCGTCACGCACCATGCGCTCGATTTCGTCATCGGACAGGCCGGAGTTGGCCTTGATCACGATCGACTGGGTCTTGCCGGTGGCCTTGTCTTTCGCGCCGACGTGCAGGATGCCGTTGGCGTCGATGTCGAAGGTCACTTCGATCTGTGGAACACCGCGTGGTGCTGGCGGGATCTCGGCCAGGTCGAACTTGCCCAGCGACTTGTTGCTCGAAGCCTGCTTACGCTCACCTTGCAGCACGTGAATGGTCACGGCGCTCTGGTTGTCGTCGGCAGTCGAGAACACCTGCGACTTCTTGGTCGGGATGGTGGTGTTCTTCTCGATCAGCGCAGTCATCACGCCACCCATGGTTTCGATACCCAGGGTCAGCGGGCTGACGTCCAGCAGCAGTACGTCTTTCACGTCACCGGCCAGAACTGCACCCTGGATAGCGGCGCCCATGGCGACGGCTTCGTCCGGGTTGACGTCCTTGCGGGCTTCCTTGCCGAAGAAGTCGGCAACGGTTTTCTGTACCAGCGGCATACGGGTCTGACCGCCGACCAGGATCACGTCGTCGATCTTGCTGGCGTCGATGCCGGCATCTTTCAGCGCGATGCGGCAAGGCTCGATGGTGCGCTGCACCAGGCCTTCAACCAGCGACTCCAGCTTGGCGCGGGAGATTTTCACGTTCAAGTGCTTAGGACCGGTGGCATCTGCAGTGATGTACGGCAGGTTGACGTCGGTCTGCTGCGCGGACGACAGCTCGATCTTGGCCTTTTCAGCGGCTTCTTTCAGGCGCTGCATGGCCAGCGGGTCGCCCTTCAGGTTCATGCCGGACTCTTTCTTGAACTCCTCGACGAGGTAGTCAATCAGCAGCATGTCGAAGTCTTCGCCACCCAGGAAGGTGTCGCCGTTGGTAGCCAGTACTTCAAACTGGTGTTCACCGTCGACTTCGGCGATTTCGATGACCGAAACGTCGAAGGTACCGCCACCCAGGTCATAAACGATGACAGTGTGGTCGCCCTTGGCTTTGTCCATGCCATAGGCCAGTGCCGCAGCGGTCGGTTCGTTGATGATGCGCTTTACGTCCAGACCGGCGATGCGGCCGGCGTCTTTGGTGGCCTGACGCTGGCTGTCGTTGAAGTAGGCCGGCACGGTGATGACCGCTTCGGTGACAGGCTCGCCGAGGTAGTCTTCGGCGGTCTTCTTCATCTTTTTCAGGACTTCGGCGCTGATTTGCGGCGGCGCCATTTTCTGGCCGTTGACTTCGACCCAGGCGTCACCGTTGTCGGCCTTGGCGATTTTGTACGGCACCAGCTCGATGTCTTTTTGCACCACTTGCTCTTCGAAGCGACGGCCAATCAGGCGCTTCACTGCGAACAGGGTGTTGTGCGGGTTGGTGACAGCCTGACGCTTGGCAGACTGGCCTACCAGGATTTCGCCATCGTTGGCATAGGCCACGATCGAAGGGGTAGTACGCGCACCCTCGGCGTTTTCGATGACTTTGACGTTACCGTTTTCCAGGATGGAGACGCACGAGTTGGTGGTCCCCAGGTCGATACCGATGATTTTACCCATGTTAACTCTCCCGAAACTTGAATTTGGTTAGCAGCGACTACTTTGGCCAACTGCGGTAATACTTGAAGGCTTGACACCTAGATGGGGTTGCCCCGACAGATTTCAAGCCTTTTCATTGATCGAAGGCTGAGCTGCGCTCGGCGCCTTGCTGACCACCACCATGGCGGGGCGCAGCAGGCGGCCGTTGAGCAGGTAGCCTTTCTGGAACACCTTGAGCACGCTGTTAGGCTCGACCTCGGCGCTTTCTTCCATGGCCATGGCCTGGTGGTGCTCGGCGTTGAACGGTTCGCCATGCGGGTCGACAGCCTCGAGGTTGTAGCGCTTGAGGGTGTCGTGGAACATTTTCAGGGTCAGCTCGATGCCTTCACGCATCGGCTTGATGCTTTCGTCGTCGGCATTGGACAGCTCCAGGCCACGCTCCAGGCTGTCGATCACTGGCAGCAGGTCGCCAGCGAACTTTTCCAGGGCGAACTTGTGCGCCTTCTCCACATCCTGCTCGGCGCGACGGCGCACGTTCTGCAAGTCGGCAACGGCGCGCAGCGACTGATCCTTGGCGGCGGCCAGCTGTTCCTCGAGCTCCAGAACACGGGCGCCGACATCTGCTGCACCTGCCTCTTCGACGTTAAGGTCTTTCTCATTCAGCTGTTCGTCAGCCATTGGGTCTCTCCTGCGCAGATTTCTGGATTGCGAGCCAGGCTCGCCTTTGTTGTCGGCTATATGGGGCCGGAAAAACCAGCTTCAAGGGGCAACATGGTTTTCCCGGGCGGATGAGAATGTGCGAGCGGGCATTGTCAGGGTAGAAAAAAGTACTGTATAAATAACCAGACCTGTCCCTTCGGGAGCCGCCCCCATGCTGCTGCACCTGTCCATTCACAACTACGCCATCGTCGAGCACCTTGACCTCGAACTTGCCCGCGGCATGTCCGTCATCACCGGCGAGACCGGCGCAGGCAAATCGATCATGCTCGACGCCCTCGGCCTGGCCCTCGGCGACCGTGCGGACAGCGGCGTGGTGCGCCCCGGCGCAGACAAGGCAGACATCCTCGCCACCTTCGACCTGGCAGATATCCCCGAAGCGCGCACCTGGCTTGCCGAGCGCGACCTGGACAACGACGGCCCGTGCATCCTGCGCCGGGTGATCACCGCCGAAGGCCGCAGCCGCGGCTACATCAATGGCACGCCCTGCCCGCTGGGCGACTTGAAGTCGCTCGGCGAGCTGTTGATCGACATCCACAGCCAGCACGAGCACCAGTCGCTGCTCAAGACCGACACCCATCGGCGCCTGCTGGACGAATATGCCGGCGCCATCGACCTGGCCCGCCAGGTGCAACTGGCCGCCAAGCGCTGGAACCAGACCCGCCTGGAGCTGGAGCGCCTGTCCAATTCAGGTGACGAGCAGCGCGCCCGCCACCAGCTGCTCAGCTATCAGCTGGAAGAGCTGGACAACCTCGGCCTGGGCGAAAACGAGCTGGAGCAGCTGGAGCAGGAACACAAGAACCTGACCAATGCCGAGGCCCTGTTCGGCATCTGCCGCCAGGTCATCGACCAGTGCAGCGAGAGCGACTCGGGCAATGTGCTCAGCGCCCTCACCGCCAGCCTCAACCGGCTGGGCGCCGCAAGCAACTCACCGAAGGCCTTGGGCGAGGCCGCCAACCTGATCGCCAGTGCGCAGATCCAGGTCGAAGAAGCCGTGGGCGAGCTCAACCGCTTCCTCGATCACTTCGACGCCGACCCAATGCGCCTGCAGGCCCTGGAAGAACGCCTCGACACTATCTATACCCTGGCCCGCAAGCACCGCGTGCACCCCACCGAACTGCCCCACCTGCAGCAACGGTTGATGGAAGAACTGGAAGGCCTGAACGCCAGCGACGAGTCGATCGAGCGCCTGGGCGAAGAACTGGCGGCCTATGCCCAGCATTACAAGGACCGTGCGCGCGAACTGAGCGCCTTGCGCCAGCAGGCCGCCCAGCAACTGGCGGTGGCCGTGGAACTGGAGGTCCAGCGCCTGGGCATGCCGGGCGGGCGCTTCTGTATCGAACTGATCCCTAACGAGGGCAACGACCTGTCGCCCCACGGCCTGGAGCAGATTGAACTGCTGGTAAGCGCCAACCCGGGGCAACCGCTCAAAGGCCTGGCGAAAGTGGCCTCGGGTGGTGAGCTGTCACGCATCAGCCTGGCCATCCAGGTGATCACCGCGCAGACCTCACGCATCCCTACCCTGGTCTTCGACGAAGTGGACGTGGGCATCGGCGGCCCCACCGCCGAAATCGTCGGCCAACTGCTGCGCCGGCTGGGTGAGCGCGGCCAGGTACTGACCGTAACCCACTTGCCTCAGGTTGCGGCGCAAGGGCACCACCACCTGTTCGTGCACAAGGTGCGCCACAGCGACACCACCCACACGGCGGTGGCCAGCCTGGGCAAACGCGAACGGGTCGAGGAAGTGGCGCGCATGCTCGGCGGCATCGACCTCACCAAGGAATCCTTGGCGCATGCGCGCAAGATGGTGGTCAGCGGCAAGGCGTGAGCCCCTGCCCCCCAGCATTTTCCTGCAGCACAAAGCACAAAGGCGACCCGAAGGTCGCCTTTGCTATTTATAACGATCGAAATCGTTACTTTTTCTTACGCACGTACAGGACCAGATTGTGGTCCACCAGCTCGAAGCCATGCTCGGCCACGATCTCGCGCTGACGCTTCTCGATTTCAGCGTCCATGAACTCGATGACTTCACTGGTTTCCACGTTGACCATGTGGTCGTGGTGACCGCCATCCGCCAGCTCGAAGACTGCGTGGCCGCCGTCGAAGTTGTGGCGAACCACCAGACCCGCCGCTTCGAACTGGGTCAGCACGCGGTAGACGGTGGCCAGGCCAACGTCCTCACCAGCTTCCATCAAGGCCTTGTAGACATCCTCGGCACTCATGTGACGCTGCTCGGTAGAGTCGAGCATCTGAAGGATCTTTACTCGAGGCAGGGTAACCTTGAGACCGGCTTTGCGTAATTCGCTATTTTCAACCATGGTCAGCTTTCTCGCCGATGCTGCTTCGCAGCTTCTCTTAATACGGGTATGATCGGGGTTTACGTTGTCCAGCCAAGATAGTGGAAGTCGCCCACCGATGCAAAACACCAAGCTCTTGCTAACCAGCCTCACCCTAGTGGGACTGCTCGCACTCGCCGGTTGCTCGTTTCCCGGGGTTTACAAAATCGACATCCAGCAGGGCAATGTCGTCACGCAGGACATGATAGACCAATTACGCCCGGGAATGACCCGACGGCAAGTAAGGTTTATCATGGGCAACCCCCTGATTCAGGATACGTTCAACACCAACCGTTGGGACTACCTGTACAGCCTGCAGCCTGGTGGCGGAAAACGCCAGCAAGAGCGCATGAGCATTTTCTTCAACGAGGGCGACCAACTGGTCAGCCTGTCGGGCGACTTCATGCCAGGCGTGAGCCGCGACCAGGAAATCCTCGGTGGCAGCAGTGACACCACTGTCAGCCCTGCGGCTCAGCCAGAGCAGGCTACGCCTCAGCCTGAAGAGAAACCGGCCAAGCCGGGTTCGGTGGAAGAATCCATCCAGCGCGAAATCGACACCATCGAGGCCACGCCGGTCCCGACACCAGCACCGCTGGAAACCTCCCCGCAATAAACGCGGGTGGCATTAAAAAGCCCGGGCCTAGGCCCGGGCTTTTTCGTTTGCGGCCAGCACTCAGCTATTCAGCTGCTTGGCACGCTGGCAGAAGGCATCGACCAGGGTGTTGGCAGCCTGATTGAACAGCGGCCCCAACGTGGCCCGCACCAAGGGGCCGGCATAGTCGAAAGACAGGTCCAGGCTGATTTTGCAGGCCTTCTCGCCCAACGGTTTGAACACCCACACGCCATGCAGCTGGGAGAACGGCCCCTCCTCCAGGTTCATTTCGATGGATTGGCCCGGCACCAGCACATTGCGCGTGACGAAATGCTGGCTCATGCCGCCCTTGGCCACCTCGAGCTTGGCCCGCATGTGCGTGTCGCTGGCCTCGATCACGGTAGCGGCAGAGCACCACGGCAGGAACTGCGGGTAGCTGGCCACGTCATTGACCAGATCATAGAGCGCCTGGGCGGGATACGGCAGCAGGGCGGAGCGTTGAATATGGGTAGTCATCCAGGCGTCACTTCCAAGGCTGGGTGGCGGCGCTTCGCAGCGTGCCGAAAACAGGTTCTGTACCTACGACAGGGCCTGTATTGTCCGGTATTCATTGCGGTGGCTCAAGCACACCGAAATCCCATAGCCGACGACGCATCGAGTTGCCTATAATGCCGCCCCTATGGCTAAACAAAAGAAACATCCGACCGGGACCATCGCGCAAAACAAGAAAGCGCGACACGATTACTTCATCGAACACAAGTTCGAGGCCGGGCTGGTCCTGTCCGGTTGGGAAGTAAAGAGCCTGCGGGCCGGCAAGGCGCACCTGACCGACAGCTATGTGCTGCTCAAGGATGGCGAAGCCTGGCTGTTCGGCAGCCACATCACCCCGCTGACCACGGCCAGCACCCACGTCATCGCCGACCCCATCCGCTCGCGCAAACTGTTGCTGAACAAGCGCGAGCTGGAGCGTGTGGAAGCGGCGGTGGCGCAGAAGGGCTACACCTGTGTGGCCTTGGCGCTGTACTGGAGCAAGCACCTGATCAAGTGCGAGATCGCGCTTGGCAAGGGCAAGAAGGAATTCGACAAGCGCGACACCGTGCGCGAACGCGATTCCAACCGCGAGCTGCAGCGTGCCGTGCGGAACAAGGGCAAGGAAGACTAGATTCCGCCCTTGCGCGCTTGCTGTAGGAGCGGCCTTGCGTCGCGAAAGGGCCGCAAAGCGGCCCCCGGATATCAGCGGCGACGCACAAATCCGGGGACTGCTACGCAGTCCTTTCGCGACGCAAGGCCGCGCCTACAGGAGGCGCATCAGCATTGACCGCTTAACGTCCGCTGCGTCGCTCTGCCCGCGCCACGCGCTGCGCCTCTTCGTGCGCCTCTTCCAGCACCTCCTGCACATACAGAATGTGCCGGCTGGAAACCTCCCGCGCATCCTCCGCCCTGCCCTCGACAATCGCCAGGTACAGCTCCCGGTGCTGACTGATCAGCATGTCCCGGGTTTCGGTCCGCTGTTGGTACATGCCGCCGATGTTGGTCACCACGTTGCGCTTGAGCAGGTCGAACAAGCCGCGGATGGTATGCAGCAAGACCGCGTTATGGCTGGCCTCGGCAATCGCCAGGTGAAAGCGCGCATCCGCTGCGCCCTCCTCAGCCCGCGTCACCTGGTCAACCCGGGTGTAGCAGTCCTGCAGCGTGTCGAAGGCTGCCTTGAGCCGTGCACGGTCCGGCTCGGTGGCGCGCTGGGCCGCGTAGTACGCGCAGGACGCCTCCAGGGTATGACGAAACTCAAGCAGGTCACGCTGCGCCTCGGGGCTGTGCTCCAGCAACTGCAACAGCGGGTCGCTGAACGTCGAGCCCAGTGACTCGGCGACGTAATTGCCACCGCCCTGGCGGCTGATCAGCAGCCCCTTGGCCACCAGCTTCTGGATGGCCTCACGCAGTGACGGGCGCGACACACCGAACTGCTCGGCCAGAACGCGCTCGGCCGGCAGCCGCTGGCCCGAGGTCAGCGTGCCTTCGAGAATCATCCCTTCCAACCGATCGACGATGTCGTCGGACAGGCGCCGTTGGCGGACCTGATCAAAAACCATCACAT
>NZ_JANIAG010000005.1:0-73637 GCF_028682155.1 Pseudomonas sp. 39004 | reverse complement strand
GTGCCTTCTTGACCTGTACCGGCGCAGCGGGCTTTTTCGGCGCCTCTTCGGCAATGGCTGGCTGATTGGCCAGCGGCTTGACCGCCGTGCTCAGCTGTTCGGCCAGCTTTTGCAGCAGTTGCCCTTGAGCCTGCACCTGCGACGCTTCGCTGCCCTCATGCTGCTGCTCGAGGTGAACGATGCGGTTGTCACGCACATGGCCACGACGGTCGAGCAGGCGCCATTGGGCGTCCAGAATCGCCGGTTGGTCCTTGCCCGAGTCCAGGCGGGTAATCGACAGCAACACTTGCACGTCCGGGCTGAAACCAGTGGTCGCCGGGGCCAGCACCACGCGCTGGCTATCCAGCCGCCAGGCCAGCTGGCGAACCAGCAACTGGTCAATGTCCGACGAGAGGCTGCCGGCCCAACGACCGTCGGTCGCCGAACTCAGGCTGCCATCGGCCTGACGCTGCAGGAACGTCTCGCGTTGCAGGTAATCGGCAACCGATACCGGGCCGAGCACCACGGCCATGCCCGCGCTTTGCGACGGCTGGCCAGGATCACCGCTGTCGAGCTGGTACAAGGCCACAGGCTGATGCATGCTGCATCCGCCCAGCCCCAGAAGGCCCGTCATCAACAGCGCAAATGGAAGGCGCAGAAGTTTCATCATCCCATCCAGGCGGTCGCCACAGGCAGACCGCAGTGATACTCATGTAGATTCAATCGGGCACACGGCCACGCCGGCACCGCAAGGGCCATATCATCCGCGAAATAGCTGTCCGACTCCAGCATTTCTGCCCGGAACGGCCTTGAAATTGCCGTTCCAGACATTTCAGCAGCTTACGCCGGGCCTTCCACCTGCAACCCATCGACGCGCTGGAAGCCGCGTGGCAGCTTGCTGCCGCGCCGGCCCCGTTCGCCCTTGTAGTGCTCCAGATCGTCCGCTTTCAGCGATAGCGTACGCTTGCCGGCTTGCAATACAAGGGTCGCGCCTTCAGGGATTACCGCAAGGTCGGTGACAAATTCTTCACGACTGGCCACCCGATCGCCAGGCACGCCGATGATCTTGTTGCCCTTGCCTTTGCCCAACTGCGGCAAGTCGCTGACCTTGAACACCAGCAGCCGGCCCTCGGTGGTGACTGCCGCCAGCCAGTCCTGCTCGCGGTTGGCCACCGGGCGCGGGGTCATGACCTTGGCCCCATTGGGCAGGCTGAGCAGGCCTTTACCGGCCTTGTTCTTGGCCTGCAAGTCTTCGCCCTTGACCACGAAGCCGTAACCGGCATCCGACGCCACCACATACAGCGCATCGTCCTCAGGTAGCAGCACACACTCGAAGGTCGCCCCAGGTGGCGGCGCCAGGCGGCCCGTCAGCGGCTCGCCCTGCCCCCGCGCCGACGGCAAGGTATGCGCGGCCACCGAGTAGCTGCGGCCAGTGGAGTCGATCAATACGGCAAACTGGTTGGAGCGCCCGGCGGCTGCAGCCTTGAAGCCATCGCCAGCTTTGTACGAAAGGCCGGTGGCGTCGATGTCGTGGCCCTTGGCGCAGCGCACCCAGCCCTTTTCCGACAGCACAACGGTGACCGGCTCGGTCGGCATCAGCTCGTTTTCCGACAGCGCCTTGGCTTCTGCACGCTCGACGATCGGCGAGCGGCGGTCGTCGCCGTAGGTTTCGGCGTCCTTGATCAGCTCGCTGCGCACCAGCTTGCGCAGTTTGGCGTCGCTGCCGAGCAGGGCCTGCAGCTTGGCCTGCTCCTTGAGCAGTTCGTCCTGCTCGCCGCGAATTTTCATCTCTTCAAGGCGCGCCAGCTGCCGCAGGCGGGTCTCGAGGATGTAGTCAGCCTGGATTTCGGTCAGCTCGAAACGCTCGATCAGCGCCTGCTTGGGATGCTCCTCGGTGCGGATGATATGAATCACTTCATCCAAGTTGAGGAAGGCAGTCAGCAAGCCTTCGAGCAGGTGCAGGCGCCTCTGCACCTTGTCCAGGCGGTGCTGCAGGCGGCGGCGGACGGTGTTGGTACGAAACTCCAGCCACTCCAGCAACAGTGCTCGCAGGTTCTTCAACTGCGGCCGGCCGTCCAGGCCGATGATGTTGACGTTGACCCGGTAGCTGCTTTCCAGGTCGGTGGTGGCGAACAGGTGCTGCATCAGCTCGTCGGCATCCACCCGGTTGGAGCGCGGGATGATGACGATACGGCACGGGTTCTCGTGGTCCGACTCGTCACGCAGGTCGGCCACCATCGGCAGCTTCTTCGCCTGCATCTGGGCGGCGATCTGCTCCAGCACCTTGGCCCCGGAGACCTGGTGCGGCAGCGCGGTGACCACCACGTCGCCGTCTTCGACGCGATAAACGGCACGCATGCGGATCGAGCCGCGGCCGCTTTCGTAGATTTTCAGGATCTCGGCGCGGGGCGTGATGATTTCGGCTTCAGTCGGGTAGTCCGGGCCCTGGATATGCTCGCACAACTGCTCGATGGTAGCCTTGGGCTCGTCCAGCAGGCGCACGCAGGCACTGGCCACTTCACGCAGGTTGTGCGGCGGCACGTCGGTGGCCATGCCCACGGCGATGCCGGTGGTGCCGTTGAGCAGGATGTTGGGCAGGCGCGCCGGCAGTACTGCGGGCTCCTGCAGGGTGCCGTCGAAGTTCGGCACCCAGTCCACGGTGCCTTGGCCCACTTCGTTGAGCAACACTTCGGCGTAGCGCGACAGGCGCGCCTCGGTGTAACGCATGGCAGCGAACGACTTCGGATCGTCCGGTGCACCCCAGTTGCCCTGGCCATCGACCAGGGTGTAGCGGTAGCTGAACGGCTGCGCCATCAACACCATGGCTTCGTAGCAGGCCGAGTCGCCGTGGGGGTGGAACTTGCCGAGCACGTCACCGACGGTACGCGCCGACTTCTTGTGCTTGGCATCGGCATCGAGCCCCAACTCGCTCATGGCGTAGATGATGCGTCGCTGCACCGGCTTCAGGCCGTCGCCGATGTGCGGCAGGGCCCGGTCCATGATCACGTACATGGAGTAGTTGAGGTAGGCCTGTTCGGTGAAGTCAGCCAGCGAGCGGCGTTCGACGCCGTCGAGGCTGAGTTCCAGTGGGTCGCTCATGCGGGCCTCGTCATTTCAGGTTCTGGCGCAACAGCATGGTGCCGCCGCGCTGGGTAAATTCAAGTTGTTTCAGGGCGCTCATGCCCAGCAGCACGGTCTGGCCGTCCAGGCCTGGCACCACGGTTGCACGCACGCCCTGTAAACGGATATCGCCCAGTTGCAGGGTATTCAAGCGGGTGCGGTAGCCTTCGGTGCGGCCATTTGCGGTGCTGAGCAGCACCGGGCTGCCTCGCGCCAGGTCCAGCTCGCTGGCCAGGGCCTCGGGGATCGCCACGTCGGTGGCCCCGGTGTCGAGCATGAAATGCACCGCCTGGCCATTGATCGCGCCATCCACCACGAAATGCCCCTGGCCATTGCTCAGCAGGCGCACCTCGATAAAGCCTTCGCCGTGCTCGGAGCGCACCTGGGCATTGGGATTGCGCTGGCTATCTTCCCATTGACCGAAAAAGCGCGTGGCAAGGAACAGCGCCGCCGCCCAGGCGACGATCATCAGTACCTTGCCAGCACGCTTGCCCGGTGCCTGGCTCATGGTTTGGCGCTCCAACCGCCCTCTGGCGCTTCGAAGCGCCAGACAATCGGCCGCACCTCGCCATCGGCGCGGCGGCCATTGTTGTTGTCCAGGCCAATCCAGGCGCCTTTGGCGTCGATCACCAGGGCTTCTGCCAGGCCGAACGGCTGATCATAGCGGCGAGCATCCACCAGCGCATCGGCGGCAAACGACCAGCAACGCTCGACCTTGCCGCTGTCGGCGTCGCGGCGACAGATGCGGTAGGCGTTACGCTCAAGGGTAAACAGCTTGCCCTCGAACCAGGCCAGGTCGGCGAAGTCACGCGACAGCGCGCGCGCGTTGGGCATCTGCGGCGGTTGCATCTCGACCCCGGCCTCGCTCAGCAGCACGCAGCTGCGCCCGCACGTCCATACCGATTGCTGGCGCTCGATCGCCACCAGCCCCCGGCGCTCGCGCTCGGCGGCAAGCCAGATGCGGTCGCCCGCCGGGTTGATCGCCAAGCCTTCGAACAAGGCATTGAAGTTCAGCAGCATGCCGCTGGCCCGGGCCTGTCGTACCATGGCCGAGTCGATCTTCAACCAGTCCGGCTCGCCTTCGACGGGGACCTGCAAGACAGCAGCGTGGGCCTCACTGACCAGATAAAGGTTACCGGCCTGGTCACAGGTGATGCCTTCGAAGTCCAGTTCACCACCGCGGACATAGGACGCCGCCCAGTTGCGCGACTTCAGCCCCCACGGCAAACCGCTCTCCGGTACCGGCGGCGGGTTGAAGGTCAGCGGTTGAGCGCGCCACACGGCATTTTGTTGATCGAACCGGTAAACGCGGTCGTCGTCACGGTCGGAAACGCCCCATAGCCCGCCTCGGCACTGGGCCAGGCCAGACAGGTTGCCGCCGCGCATACCCTCGATCGGGTGCTCGGCGGCCATCTTCAACTGCGGCCAGTTGCCCGCCAAACTCGGCAAGGCAAACAGTGCAAGGCAAGTGGCAAGTAGCAGCCGAATCAAACCATGACCTCGGCCAGGTTGCCTTTGGTTTCCAGCCAGCTCTTGCGATCACCGGCGCGCTTCTTGGCCAGCAGCTTGTCCATCAGCTCGCAGGTGGCCTCGACGTCTTCCAGGGTCAGCTGCACCAGGCGCCGGGTGTTCGGGTCCATGGTGGTTTCGCGCAGCTGTGGCGGGTTCATCTCGCCCAGGCCTTTGAAGCGCGTGACTTGCGGCTTGCCGCGCTTCTTCTCGGCCACCAGGCGGTCGAGGATGCCATCACGCTCGGCTTCGTCGAGGGCGTAGTAGATTTCCTTGCCCAGGTCGATGCGGTACAGCGGCGGCATGGCCACGTAGACATGGCCGGCCTCCACCAGGGGGCGGAAGTGCTGAACGAACAGCGCGCACAGCAAGGTGGCGATGTGCAAGCCGTCGGAGTCGGCGTCGGCGAGGATGCAAATTTTGCCATAGCGCAGTTGCGACAGGTCGGCGGCGCCGGGGTCGACGCCGATGGCCACGGCAATGTTGTGCACCTCCTGGCTGGCCAGGACTTCGCCGCCGTCCACTTCCCAGGTGTTGAGGATCTTGCCGCGCAGCGGCAGGATCGCCTGGAACTCCTTGTCCCGCGCCTGCTTGGCCGAGCCACCGGCCGAGTCACCCTCGACCAGGAACAGCTCGGCGCGCATCGGGTCCTGGCCTGCGCAATCCGCCAGCTTGCCTGGCAGCGCCGGGCCCTGGGTGATGCGTTTGCGTTCGACCTTCTTGCTGGCCTTGAGACGACGGCCGGCGTTGCTGATGGCCAGTTCTGCCAACTGCATGCCCAGCTCGGGGTGGGCGTTGAGCCACAGGCTGAAGGCGTCCTTGACCACACCGGAAACAAACGCGGCCGCCTCGCGGGACGACAGACGCTCTTTGGTCTGCCCGGAGAACTGCGGCTCCTGCATCTTCATCGAAAGCACGAAGGTGATGCGCTCCCAGACGTCTTCCGGCGCCAGCTTGACGCCGCGCGGCAGCAGGTTGCGGAATTCGCAGAACTCGCGCATGGCATCCAGCAGTCCCTGGCGCAGACCGTTGACGTGGGTGCCGCCCTGGGCGGTAGGGATCAGGTTGACGTAGCTTTCCTGAACGCTGTCACCGCCTTCGGGCAGCCACAGCAAGGCCCAGTCCACGGCTTCCTTGTTGCCAGCCAGGCTGCCGCAGAACGGCTCGTCCGGCAGGCGCAGGTACTCGCTGACCGAGTCGACCAGGTACGAACGCAGGCCGTCCTCGTAGTGCCACTCGACCTTCTCGCCGCTGCCCTTGTCCTCGAAACTGACCAGCAGGCCCGGGCACAGAACGGCCTTGGCCTTGAGCACATGCTTGAGGCGGCTGATGGAGAATTTAGGCGAATCGAAATACTTCGGGTCGGGGCTGAAGTACACGCTGGTGCCGGTATTGCGCTTGCCGACCGAGCCGACCACTTCCAGCTCACTGGCCTTGAAGCCATCGGCGAAGGTCATCTGGTACTCGTTGCCGTCACGCTTGACGCGCACGCGCACCTGGGTCGACAGGGCGTTGACCACCGAAATACCCACGCCGTGCAGGCCGCCGGAGAACTGGTAGTTCTTGTTGGAGAACTTGCCGCCGGCGTGCAGCTTGGTAAGGATCAGCTCGACCCCGGACACGCCTTCTTCCGGGTGAATGTCCACCGGCATGCCGCGGCCGTCGTCGCTGACTTCCAGCGAGTGGTCGGCGTGGAGGATGACCTGCACCGAACGGGCGTGACCGGCCAGGGCTTCGTCGACGCTGTTGTCGATGACCTCCTGGGCCAAGTGGTTCGGTCGGCTGGTATCGGTGTACATGCCCGGTCGCTTGCGGACCGGATCAAGGCCCGAGAGGACTTCGATGGCGTCTGCGTTATAGGCGCTAGCGCTGGGATTGGCCATGGGGTCTCGTCGTCAGTCAGGTGAATGCAAAAGGTCAGAGTACAAAAGTCAGAGCACAGAAAAGTCGAGCGCCGCATACAAACTGGGGGCAACACCGGCGAAGGCCAGCATCGCCGGCAAGTGCTCGACGAAGCCCTGGAAGCTGTGGTCGCCACCGGCCTGGATACGCAGGGCACAAGCACGGTAATAGCGCTCGGCGTGGCGATAGTCCAGGGTTTCATCGGCGGTCTGCAACCACACTTGATAGCGGTTGGCATCCACGGGGGCGGGCACTTCCAGCTCGGCCAGGGCCTGCACGTGATCGTGAGTCAGCTCCCAGGCCTCATCGGTGTAGAGGTTGCGCTGGGTGCCGAGGTAGCCATCGAACAACCGGTGCGGTGCCACTGCCGGGTTGATCAGCAGGGCCTTGAGGCCATGGCGCTCGGCCAGATAGGTGGCATAGTAGCCGCCGAGCGAACTGCCGACCAGCAGGGGCGCGCCCAACTCCGCGATAGCGCCTTGCAGTTGGGCAATGGCCTGGCGCGGGTGATGGTGCAAGGCCGGTACGCGCAATTGCTCGGACAACCCCAGCTGCTGCATGACGGCCTCGAGCTGGCGCGCCTTCTTCGACAGCGGCGAGCTGTTGAAGCCATGGATATAGAGGATGGAACCCGACATGCTGCCCCCGGAATCTGTGGCTTCGCGCCCAATCTGGCAGGCGCAGGGACGCGCAGTGTAGCGCGTTCGCCGGGTTTTGACGCAGCGGCGGGGTTTTCGCAACAATTTCTTCGGCAACCTGAGGGGCCGCTGCGCAGCAGCCCCAAGGCCGTCAATACCCCGGGCTGTCGAAGTCCAGCTTCACGTCGAAGTCCCGCGCCCGCTCTACACCAGTCTCCAACCGCCCGTCGGCGTGCAGACGCAGCCAGCGATAGCCCGGCTGTTCCTCGCTCACCTTGAAGTCCTCGCTGTGCGCCGCGAACTGAATGCAGGTAGACGGCGTGGCCAGCAAGCGCAACCCCTCGCGCATTTCATCCCACGGCTGGTGGACATGCCCCCAAAGCAGCCCGCGCACCTGTGGATAACGTTCGACGATGCCGAACAGCGCCTGGGCATTGCGCAGGCCGATCGGGGCGATCCAGGCGCAGCCGATGTCCACCGGCTGATGATGGAAGCACACCAGGCAATGGCGTTCGCCCGCCGTCTTCAATGCACCCTCAAGCAGGCTCAGCTGAGCCTCTTCGAGCAGGCCATGGGTCGCGCCGGCCACCGCAGAATCGAGCATCACGATGCGCCAGCCACCGATATCGGTAACCGCTTGCACCAGGTCCGTGCCTTGCGCGATGTCGGCCATCACCCTCGCTTCGTCATGGTTGCCCGGCAACCAGCGCGTCGCTACGCCAAACCCTGCGGTCAGCTCGCGGAACGCTTCATACGACGCCACGCTGGCGTCCTGGGAAAGGTCCCCCGTGCACAGCAGCAGGTCGATGGCCGGTTGCTCGCGCTGCACCTGGGCAACCACATGGCGCAGGCTGTCCCGGGTGTTGAGACCCAGCAGGGTGCCGGCCGGGTCGGCGAACAGGTGGGCATCGGTGAGTTGCACCACATGCACGGGGCGGGTTGGGTCTAGGTGCGGCAACGGCCGTCTCCTCGAACGGATTCAGCACGAATTATGGCTGCGCAACGGGTGCGAGCAAACACCCGAAGCCGACGCACATCACATTTCAGCGAACGCTTGCCAATTCGTGACCACAGGCCAGGCAGTGGCTCAGCCACTCGCCGAGGAACAGGTTGAGCTGCGCCTTTTCATCGGGCTGGTGCATGCCTGCATTGGGGTACGGGTAGATACTGCGCAGGCGCCGCGCGTGCTCGGCGCTGACCACCTCGGCCATGCGCGCATCGTGGTACACCTGAACCTCCAGGTGCGGCACCGGCAGCCATGGCAAGCTGTGTTCCTGGCGCACGTGCAGCGTGGTGGTATACGGGCAGGCCAGCACCACATCGAGCACCAGCACACCGAGCATCTGATCGCCCTGGGTCATGCCGATGCGACGCGAGCTCTGGGTGGTGCGCATGTCAGGCAACAAGCGCATCAAGCGGGCGTAGTTGGCCTCGCAGGCTGCTTGCAGCCCGACCAGGTCGACCCGATATCGCTCGCGCAGCAGGTTCACTTCCACATACCTCGAACTTCGTCTCTGTTGAGCGCCAGCCACTGCAGGCCAATGATCGTCGCAGCGTTGCAGATACGGCCGTCACGCACCGCCTGCAAGGCATCTTCGAACGACCAGACGCGCACGCGGATGTCCTCGCCCTCTTCTTCCAGGCCATGCAGGCCGCCCGCGCCCTCGCTGGTGCAACGCCCAAGGAACAGATGGACGTATTCGTCACTGCCACCGGGCGACGGGAAGTAGCGGGTCATCGGCCACAAGGCGCTGAAGGTCAGGCCGGCCTCTTCTTCTGCCTCGCGGTGTGCAACCTCTTCAGGCTGCTCGTCCTTGTCGATCAGCCCGGCGACCATCTCGATCAGCCACGGGTTGGCGACCTTGTCGAGGGCGCCGACACGAAACTGCTCGATCAACACCACTTCATCGCGTAGCGGGTCATAAGGCAGCACACAGACCGCATCATGACGCACGAACAGTTCGCGGCTGATCTCGCGGCCCATGCCCCCGGCAAACAGTTCGTGGCGCAGGTGCACCTTGTCGAGCTTGTAGAAGCCCTGGAAGCAGTTGGCCCGTTTGACGATCTCGACCGCCTTGGGGACTGAATTGAGCGTGTCTGACATAGAAATCCTCGTTACCTCATTTACCGCTTCGCGCCATCCTACTCCGCCTGCCGGCCTCTTTCATCCGTTTCCAGCAACCGTTCGCGCACTCGGGACAGCACGCCTTCTGTCTGTTAGCTTAGTGGCGAACTGAAGGCCGCGCCGACGGTCAAAGGCCGACTTTTCCCTGTTCTGCAAGGATCATCATGACACTTGTCAAACTGACTTCCGTGGCCGTGCTGGCACTGGCCCTGAGTGCCTGCCAGAGCCTGTTCACGCCCAATTACCGAGCACCGCTCGAGGTCAAGCGTGACGCCTGGGAGCACGTCAAACCCGGCTGCAGCGAAAGCGACTGCCCCCTGGTGAACATCGACACCATTCACTTCCCCGCCCTGCCCAAGCTCGACGGCATCGTCGAACAGCGCCTGCTGCAACTGACCGAAGACAACCAGCGCGGCGCCGCGCCAACCACCTTGCAGGCCTACGAGCAGCAGTACCTGGCCAGCGCCGACAAGCGCAACAGCAGCTACCTGCAGGCCAAGGTACGCGAGCAGCATGACGGACTGGTGATCATCGAACTGTCCAGCTACCTGGACAGCGGGGGTGCCCACGGCATGCCGGGGCGTGGTTTCATCAACTATTCGCGCAAGCTGGACAAGGTCCTGACCCTGCAGGACATGCTGGTGCCCGGCCAGGAAGAGACCTTCTGGAAAACCGTCGAAGAGTCGCACCGCGCGTGGATGATCAGCGTGGGCATGGACAAGGACGCCGAATTCATCAAGACCTGGCCCTTCAAGAAGTCGCCGCACGTCGCCCTGACGTACGGCGCGGTGGTGGTCAAGTATGAGGTCTATGCCATCGCGCCCTACTCCATGGGCCATGTAGAGCTGAAGATCCCCTACCCGCGCCTGAACGGCGTGATCAAGCCTGAGCTGTTTCCCGGCCGCGGCTGAAGCTCAGTAGCGCATGCAGCACACCTGCCAGCACCAGCGCTGGCAGGGTCGCACCCAGGTCCGGCGCTTGCGCGGCGATCAGATGATAAGCCGCCACCCCCACGACCCAGGCCAGCAACGCCTGCCAGTGCAAGCCATCGATCTGCGCCGGCAAACGGCGGCGGCGGATCACGTAGTGGTCCATCAGCACCACGCCGAACAACGGTGCGAACACCGAACCGATCAGCAGCAGGAAGTTTTCGTACTGGGCCAGCGGCGCCAGCAGGGCGATCAGGGTGCACAGCACGCCGATGGCCAGCGCCAGATGCTCGACCTTCAGTGGCAGAAGTACACCGGTTGAAACCGCTGCCGAATGGATATCGGCGAAGGCCTTTTCCGACTCATCCAGCAGAATGAGCAGCAGCGCAATACCCATGCCGGCGCCAGCCAGGGCCAGCAGCAGGGCATTGACTTCGCCGCTGGCGGCAAAGGCCAGGGTGTAGGCCACGCCCAAGCTCATCAGCCAGGTGTTGCCGATAAAGTACCCAACTACCGTGCCGCCGAACACATGCTTGCCATTGCGGGCGAAGCGCGAGTAGTCGGCGATCAACGGCAACCAGGACAGCGGCATGGCGATGACGATGTCAAAACCCACCGCCAGCGACATAGAGCCATCCCCGGCGCGGCTCCACAGCTCAGCCAAGTCGGCCTTGGCAAACAGGTTCCAGGTCAGCCACACGCAAGCGCCCATCAACAACCAGATGCCCCAGGCGCGCAGCACCTTGCGCACGAAGGCCAGTGGCCCGCTGACTGCCAACACAGTGGCCAGCGCACCGAAGCACAGTGTCCACAGCACCGGGCTGTTCCAGGCACTGTCTTCACCGAAGGCCCGCGCGCCCAGCAGGCTGGCGGCATCGCGCATGACGATGATCTCGAAGGCGCCCCAACCGACCAGTTGCAGCAGGTTGAGCAGTGCCGGCAAACGCGCGCCATGGCTGCCCAGGCTCAGGCGCAGGGTGCCCATGGCGGACAGGCCGGTGTCGCTGCCGATAACCCCGGCAGCCCCCAGCAACAGCACACCCACACCAGTGCCCAGCGCGATGGCCAGTACCGCGCCGGCGAGGCCCAGGCCTGGCGCCAGCATGGCGCCGACCTGCAGCACCATCAGGCCGATACCGAGGGAGAACCACAGCGCGAACAGGTCGCGTGCGCCGAAGATGCGTTGCTGGGTGGGGACCGGGTGGTCGGGAGAGAATTGGCTGGGGGTGGTCATGCTTGCAGACACTCGGCATTAAAGGTGGTTGAACACGGTCGCTGTAGGAGCGGCCTTGCGTCGCGAAAGGGGCGCGAAGCGGCCCCCCGGTTTCAGCTTCGCCGCTGATAGTGCCGGGGCCGCTTCGCGACCCTTTTCGCGACGCAAGGCCGCTCCTACAGAGGGCAGTTTTGCAGTCAGACTTTTTTGTACAGCTGGCTGCCTTCCTGGCGGAACCGCTCGGCCTGCTCACGCATGCCATCTGCAACCGTCACGTCCACGGTTTCGATCTTGGCGGCGTATTCACGCACTTCCTGGGTGATCTTCATCGAGCAGAACTTCGGCCCGCACATCGAACAGAAGTGCGCGACCTTGGCCGACTCCTTGGGCAGGGTCTCGTCGTGGTACGCGCGGGCAGTGTCCGGGTCCAGGCCAAGGTTGAACTGGTCCTCCCAACGGAATTCGAAACGCGCCTTGGACAAGGCGTTGTCACGAATCTGCGCGCCCGGGTGGCCCTTGGCAAGGTCGGCGGCATGGGCGGCGATCTTGTAGGTGATGATGCCGGTCTTGACGTCGTCCTTGTTCGGCAGGCCCAGGTGCTCCTTGGGCGTCACGTAGCAGAGCATGGCGCAACCGAACCAGCCGATCATCGCCGCGCCGATACCCGAAGTGATGTGGTCGTAACCCGGCGCAATGTCAGTGGTCAGCGGGCCGAGGGTGTAGAACGGCGCCTCGTCGCAGCATTCCAGCTGCTTGTCCATGTTCTCCTTGATCAACTGCATCGGCACGTGGCCTGGGCCTTCGATCATGCACTGCACGTCATGCTTCCAGGCGATCTTGGTCAGTTCGCCAAGGGTTTCCAGCTCACCGAACTGTGCAGCGTCGTTGGCGTCGGCGATCGAGCCCGGGCGCAGGCCGTCGCCCAGCGAGAAGCTGACGTCGTAGGCCTTCATGATTTCGCAGATTTCGTTGAAGTGGGTGTACAGGAAGTTTTCCTGGTGATGCGCCAGGCACCACTTGGCCATGATCGAGCCACCCCGGCTGACGATGCCGGTGACACGCTTGG
This sequence comes from Pseudomonas sp. 39004, assembly GCF_028682155.1. Classification (NCBI taxonomy): domain Bacteria; kingdom Pseudomonadati; phylum Pseudomonadota; class Gammaproteobacteria; order Pseudomonadales; family Pseudomonadaceae; genus Pseudomonas; species Pseudomonas sp. 39004. Next base: position 61,156 of record NZ_JANIAG010000005.1, on the reverse strand, counting down.
CGGTCAGCGGCACATAACGCAGCAGCACGCCAGCATGGATGGTGAAGTAGTCCACGCCCTGCTCGGCCTGCTCGATCAGGGTGTCGCGGAACAGCTCCCAGGTCAGGTCTTCGGCGACGCCGCCGACTTTCTCCAGGGCTTGGTAGATCGGCACGGTACCGATCGGCACCGGCGAGTTACGGATGATCCACTCGCGGGTTTCGTGAATGTGCTTGCCGGTGGACAGGTCCATGACCGTGTCCGAGCCCCAGCGAATGCCCCAGGTCAACTTGGCCACTTCTTCCTCGATCGAGGAGCCCAGCGCACTGTTGCCGATGTTGCCGTTGATCTTCACCAGGAAGTTGCGGCCGATGATCATCGGCTCCAGCTCGGTGTGGTTGATGTTGGCCGGGATGATCGCGCGGCCGCGGGCGATTTCTTCGCGGACGAATTCGGGGGTGATTTCTTTCGGGATGTTGGCGCCGAAGCTGTGGCCGGCGTGCTGCTGGTCGAGCAGGCCGGCAGCACGGGCTTCCTGCAGCTTCATGTTCTCGCGGATGGCCACGTATTCCATCTCGGCGGTGATGATGCCCTGGCGGGCGTAGTGCATCTGCGAGACGTTGACGCCAGCCTTGGCGCGGCGCGGGTTGCGCACGTGGTTGAAGCGCAGCTTGGCCAGCTCTGCATCGTTCAGGCGCTGTTGGCCGAAGTTCGAGGTCAGGCCGCCCAGCCGCTCGGTGTCGCCGCGGGCGTCGATCCAGGCCGAACGGACGTCGGCCAGGCCCTTGCGCACGTCGATGATGACGTTGGGGTCGGTGTACGGGCCGGAAGTGTCATAGACCAGCACCGGGGCATTGGTTTCGCCGCCGAAGTCGGTCGGGGTGTCGTGCAGGCTGATTTCGCGCATGGGCACGCGGATGTCCGGGCGAGAGCCCTCGACATAGACCTTGCGCGAACGGGGGAACGGTTGCACGGACTGCTGATCGACTTGTGCCGACTCGCTGAGGTTGATCGTTTTTTCTTGTTTGCTCATCACGGGCTCTCCAGACAGCTTCCTAGCGGATGGAATGTCGGGGAGAACCTGAAAGACGCGGACGCACCCAGAGATGGATGCAGTGCCGGACATGGGGGTGCCTTGCGCTTTTTACAGCGGCGACAATCCCGGACCTGGCACAAGAGGCTCACCGGGAAAGCGAGCAATCTTGTTCCCTACGCAGGCGCTAACCTGATCAGGTTCAACGGGATCCGGAACTTCCGATCTCAGCCTTTGCAACAAGGCACCCCGACAAGAACATGCGCAGTCTAGACTGGAGTGGCCGGCAAAGCCAAGCGGGTAAATGCGGGGATGATGAAAGGCGCACTGGGCGATTGTTGCCGGGGGCGCATGGCACTACACTGGCCCATCGCTCGATACTCAACAGTTCAGTAATTAATTTTCGTACAAGGATTGCCTCTATGCTGCGCAAACTCTCACTGGCGATAGCCGTGTCTTGTGCGTCCAACGGAGTGGTCTGGGCAGCGGATGTGCCCATGACGGTGAAGACCGACCTGGTCAGCGTCTACCAGGAGGCGGTCGACAACAACGCCGACCTTGCAGCGGCCCGCGCCGATTATGGCGCCCGCCGCGAGGTGGTACCGCAGGCCCGCGCCGGGCTGCTGCCGAACCTGTCGGCCAGCGCCGAAATGTTGAACACCCGTACCAAGCTCGACGAACCGTCGATGACTTCCAACCGCAGCGGCAACTCCTGGAGTGCGACCCTGGCGCAGCCGGTGTTCCGTGCCGACCGCTGGTTCCAGTTGCAGGCCGCCGAGGCGGTCAACGAGCAGGCAGCGCTTGAGCTGTCTGCCACCGAGCAGAACCTCATTCTGCAGACGGCGCAAAACTATTTTGCGGTGCTGCGCGCCCAGGACAACCTGGCCGCGACCAAGGCTGAAGAATCGGCCTTCAAGCGCCAGCTCGACCAGTCCAACGAGCGTTTCGACGTGGGCCTTTCCGACAAGACCGACGTCTTGCAGTCCCAGGCCAGCTACGACACCGCCCGGGCCAACCGGATCATCGCCGAGCGCCAGGTACAGGATGCCTTCGAAGCCCTGGTAACCCTGACCAACCGCGAATACGCATCGATCCAGGGCGTCGTCCACACCCTGCCGATTCAGGTGCCCACGCCCAACGATGCCAAAGCCTGGGTCGAGACCGCCGGGCGGCAGAACCTCAACCTGCTGGCGACCAACTACGCCGTCAACGCCGCTGAAGAAACCCTGCGCCAGCGCAAGGCCGGCCATGCCCCGACCCTGGATGCGGTGGCCAAGTACCAGAAGGGTGACAACGACAGCCTCGGCTTCACCAACCCTTCGCAACTGGGCGTGCGTTACAGCGGCGACGTCGAGCAGACCAGCATCGGCCTGCAGCTGAACATTCCGATCTACAGCGGCGGCCTGACCAGTTCGCAAGTGCGCGAGGCCTACCAGCGCCTGAGCCAGAGCGAGCAACAGCGCGAAAGCCTGCGCCGCCAGGTGGTAGAGAACACGCGCAACCTGCACCGTGCGGTGAATACCGATGTGGAACAGGTGCAGGCGCGCAAGCAGTCGATCATTTCCAACCAGAGCGCGCTGGAAGCCACCGAAATCGGCTACCAGGTCGGTACCCGAAACATCGTCGACGTGCTCGACGCCCAACGCCAGCTGTACACCTCGGTGCGTGACTACAACAACAGCCGCTATGACTACATTCTCGACAACCTGAGCCTCAAGCAAGCGGCGGGCACCCTGAGCCCGCAAGACCTGCAGGACCTGGGGCGGTATCTGAAACCGGACTACAACCCGGACAAGGACTTCCTGCCACCAGACCTGGCGGCAGCTGCAGCGAAGAACTTCGAACGCAGGCCTTGAGATGCGTAGGGCTTCTTCGCGGGCATAACCGCGAGGAAGCCAGAATCAGAATCAGCGGATAAGCGCACCCAGACCATCCAGCAACCGCTGCAAGGCCCCCTGATTGGCCTGCATCACCGCCCTGCCCGCCTCGCCCATGCGCTGACGATCCTGCGGCAATTCGATCAGCCGCCGTACCGCCTCGGCCAGCCCTTCGACATCCTCGACCTGCTGCAACGCCCCGGCTGCTTTCAGCATCGCGCTGATTTCAAGGAAGTTGAACACATGTGGCCCCATGATCACCGGCAATGCCAGCGCTGCCGGTTCCAGCGGGTTGTGCCCGCCAGTGGCGACCAGGCTGCCGCCGACGAAGGCGATGTCAGCCAGCGCATAGAGGAACAGCAACTCGCCCATGGTATCGCCGAGCAATACGCGGGTCTGGCCATCGACTGCGGCATCGGTTGAACGGCGCACGGTGGCGAACTGCTCGGCACACAGGGCATGCACCGAGTTGAACCGCTCAGGGTGGCGCGGCACCAGGATCAGCAGGGCATCGCCGTGCACCTGCAGCAACGCCCGATGGGCCTGCAGGATCAAGGCATCCTCACCCTCATGGGTGCTGGCGGCGATCCACACCGGGCGCTGGCTTGCGCCCCATTGCTCGCGCAGCGCCCTGGCGCGCGGCAGCAGTTGCTCATCGACCTTCAGGTCGAACTTGATCGAACCGGTCACCTGCACACACGCAGGCAGCGCGCCCAGGTTGCGAAAGCGCTGCGCTTCGGTGTCGGTTTGCACCGCGATCAGGCTCATCTCGGCGAGCATCGGCCGGGTCAGCTTGGCGAAGCGCGCATAACCACGGGCGGAGCGCTCGGACAACCGGGCATTGGCCAGCGCCACCGGGATGCCCCGCTTGGCACACTGATGGATGTGGTTGGGCCACAACTCGGTTTCCATGATGATGCCCAGCTTCGGCTGCACATGGTCGAGAAAACGCCCGGCGGCCCATGGCAGGTCGTAGGGCAGGTAGCAATGCTGCACGCGCGGTTCGTCGGCAAACATGGCGCGAATGCGTTCGGAACCGGTCGGGGTCATGCAGGTAAGCGTGATCGGCAGGCCTGGGTAGGCCTTGAGCAGCGCCCGCACCATGGGTGCGGCGGCGATGCTTTCACCCACCGACACGGCATGCACCCAGATGCCGCCCCGCTGCATGGCCGGCAGGTTGAAGGCGAAGCGCTCGCCGATGCGCTGGCCGTAGGCCGGTGCCTTGCGCGCCCGCAGGAACAGGCGCAGCGCAACCAGTGGCAGGCCCAGGTGAAACAGCAAGGTATAGAGAGTTCTGTTCATGGCGGCGAAGTTTACCCGATCGCGCGCAGGTGCACCGCAAAGCGCTCGGCCAGCCATTGCGCGGCCGGCCCCAACGGCTCGTCACGGCGCCAGGCCAGCTCGACGACCAGCGCCGGCGGCCGCCACTCGCTGGCAAGCTCGACCATTTGCGCCTGGTAGGTGGGGTACTGCACCACATGCCGGGGCAGCCAGGCCCACCCTAGGCCGCGCATCAGCAGTTCAGCCATGGCGTAGAAGCTGTCGGCACGCCAGACCTGCGGGCTGATCGCTTCGCCGCCAGGGTAGCCACTCTGCTGCGGGGTGATCAATAACTGCCGGTGGCGTGCCAACTGTTGGCGGCTGACCCTTGCCTGCTGCGCGAGCGGATGGCCGACCGCGCACACCGTGACCATTTCCACACTGCCCAGGGCACGGCGCTCCAGCGACGACGGCATGCTTTCATGATGAAAAAACAGACCAAGGTCGGCGCGCCGCTCCACCAGCTTGCGCGCCACATCACCCTGGGCGGCGCTGGCCAGTTGCACTTCCAGGTACGGGTAGCGGCTGGCCAGCTCGTCCAGGCTGTCGATGACGGGCTGATAAGGCATCGCCTCGTCCTGGGCGACCCGCAACAGGGCCTCCTGCCCGCGCATCAGGGCCAAGGCGCGACCGTCCAGGCGTTCGCATTGGCGCAGCAGTTCGCGGGCGTCCTCCAGCAGCGCGGTGCCGTTTTCGGTCAGCTTGGGCTGGCGGCCGCTGCTGCGTTCGAACAGGGTTACGCCCAGGTCCGCCTCTAGCAGAGCGATGGCGTTGCTCACCGCCGACTGGGCCTTGCGCTGTTCACGGGCAACGGCGGAGAACGAGCGCAGTTCAACGACGCGCACGAAGGTGCGCAGCTGCTCGAGGTTCCACTGTTCGGCCATCAACCTATCTCCAGGGGTGATAGGTAATGACTTTACCCCATCCAGGCAACGTCTAGAATGCCCGACCAGTCACCGGAGAACCGCCATGAATGCCTACACCTACCTCGCCATCGCCATCTGCGCCGAAGTCATCGCCACTGCCTCCATGAAAGCGGTGAAGGGGTTCAGCACGCCTCTGCCGTTGCTGCTGATGGTGGTCGGCTACGGCATCGCGTTCTGGATGCTGACCCTGGTGGTGCGCAGCATTCCGGTGGGGATCGCCTATGCCATCTGGTCGGGGCTGGGCATTGTGCTGATCAGCGTGGCGGCACTGGTGATCTATGGGCAGAAGCTGGATGTACCGGCAATGCTGGGCATGGCGATGATCGTCGGTGGGGTGGTGGTGATTCAGCTGTTCTCGAAGACTGCCGGGCATTGATACGGGCTGTATACTTGCCAGCTGTCCCAGTCTTAGAGGTACCGCCATGCCAACCGCCATTTCCACTGACGTGCTGATCGTCGGCGCCGGGGTCGCAGGCCTCTGGCTCAATGCCCGGTTGCGTCGTCAGGGCTTTTCGACCGTGCTGGTGGAACGCGCCAGCCTCGGTGGCGAGCAGACCATCAAGTCTCAGGGCATCATCCACGGCGGCACCAAGTACGCCCTGCACGGCGCCCTGACCGGCGCCTCGGAAGCCATCGCCGACATGCCGCGGCGCTGGCGCGAGGCTTTGGCGGGCAATGGCGAACTGCCGCTGGGCAACACCCGCCTGCTGTCCGAGGCACACTACCTGTGGTCCCCCGGCACCCTGGCCGGCAACCTCACCAGTTTCTTTGCCAGCAAGGCCGTGCGCGGCCGGGTCGATCAGGTCAAGGGCGAGCAACTGCCGCCGGCCCTGCAGGACCGCGCCTTCAAGGGCAAGGTCTATCGCCTGGCGGAACTGGTCATCGACGTGCCCAGCCTGCTGGCCAACCTGGCCGAACTGGCCGGCGACAGCCTGCTCGCCGGCGAGCGCATCGAACCCCTGCGTGACGGCGATGAGCTGGTGGGATTGCGCGTGGACGACCGTGAAATCCGCGCGCAGCGTATCGTGCTCAGCGCCGGCGCCGGCACCGAAGACCTGTTGCATGCGCTGGGCCTGAGCCAGCCGGCCATGCAGCGCCGCCCCTTGCACATGGTCATGGCCAAGGGGCCGAACCTCAAGCCGCTGTATGCGCACTGCCTGGGCGGCGGGCCCAAACCACGGGTCACCATCACCACCCACCCGGCGGCCGATGGCCAGTGGGTCTGGTACCTTGGCGGCGACCTGGCCGAGGCCGATGGCGTGGCGCGCGAGCCGGCCGCGCAGATAGCCGCGGCGCAAAAGGAAATCGCCAACCTGCTGCCCTGGGTCGACCAGGGCCAGGTCCGTTGGGCAACCCTGCGCGTGGACCGCGCCGAGCCCGCGCAGTCGGGCCTGGTACGCCCGGACAACGCCTTTATCGCCGACCAGCAACGCCTGCTGGTGGGCTGGCCGACCAAGCTGGCGCTGGCCCCGGACTTCAGCGACCGGGTAATCGCCATGTTTGAACGCGACGGCATCCGCCCAGCCGCCCAGGCCGACCTCAGTGGCCTGCCGCGCCCTGCGCTGGGCGTGCCAGCCTGGGAGCGACTGCTGCCATGAGCCTGCCGACCCTGCACGACTTCCATCGCCCCCTGGGCAGTACCGGCCTCAAGGTCTCGCCCCTGGGCCTGGGCACGGTCAAGCTTGGCCGCGACCAAGGCGTGAAATACCCCACCGGCTTCACCATCCCCGATGATGACGAAGCTCGCATGCTGCTGGCCCAGGCCCGCGAACTGGGCATCAACCTGATCGACACCGCGCCGGCCTATGGCCGCAGTGAAGAGCGCCTTGGCCCGCTGCTGCGCGGCCAGCGTGATGCGTGGGTGATCGTCAGCAAGGTGGGTGAAGAGTTCGACAACGGCAACTCGCACTTCGACTTCAGCGCCGCCCACACCCGCCGTTCTGTGGAGCGCAGCCTGCGCCGCCTGGAAACCGACCACATCGAGCTGGTGCTGGTGCATTCCGACGGCAACGACCTGGCGATCCTCGAACAGCAAGAGGTCTACCAGACACTTGCGGCCCTTAAGCAAGAGGGCAAGATCCTCGGCTTCGGGCTGTCGGGCAAGACCGTCGCAGGTGGCCTCAAGGCCTTGGAACAGGGCGACTGCGCCATGGTCACCTATAACCTGAACGAGCAGGCAGAACGCCCGGTGCTGGACTACGCTGCCGAACACGGCAAGGCGATCCTGGTGAAGAAGGCCCTGGCCAGCGGGCACATCTGCCTGGCACCCGGAGTCGACCCGGTGCAGGCCAGCTTCGAGCTGCTGTTTTCCCACCCGGGCGTCAGCAGTGCTATCGTCGGCACCATCAATCCGTTGCACCTGGCCCATAACGTGGCCACCGTCGCCCGAATTCTGGGCCAGCATTGAGCCGCCCTCGCGGGCGTCCGACAGGAGGAGGAACCTCGTGCCGCGAACGCTGATCCGCAAGAACCCGAGCAACTTCAAGACACTGCCGCTGCATGTCGAGGCCACCGCCGAAGGCCTGGTTTACCAAAGCATCGGCATGCCGCTGAACTTCGCCCAGACCCAACAGCGGCGCCGGGCCATCCAGTTGCCCGACACACAGCGCTTCGTGGCCGAGCTTGCCAACCTGGGGGTCTCGGTACGCCTGACCCTGCACTGGCAAAACCGCGACTACTGGGTATTGGTCCGTCAGCGACGCCAGGACCGCGGCGACGTGGTGCTGAAACTGATTTCCGGCTATGTCCCCGCTCAAGAACTCAACTTGCCGCTGCACACCGCCGTGCAGGAAGTGGCTGAAGAGTGCCTGCTGGAAACCCCGGAAGGCTGGCTGGGTGGGCGTTTCAATGACACCTGGCTACCGGCACCCTACGCCGCCGCACTGCATTACCGCGAAGCGCTGCCGTTTGTGCTGACGCCGGAGTCTGGTGCCGCACGGCCAGTGCATTGCGCCAACCTGATGCTGCTCGAACGGCCACGGGCCTATGTGCACTTGCCGACCGCCTCGTTGCAGCTCATCTATGACATGCGCCTGCAAGTGCCCAGGGACGCCAAGAAGCTCAGCCTGTTCCATGTCGATGAACGCCTGGAAGGCGACCAGTTGGTGGCTCGGCTCAATCGCAAACGGCCGGACCTGTACCTGATGCCCTTGAAGGACGGGCAACCGTTGGCCGAACTCTACACGCTGAAAAAGGACGAGCTGGTGCCGGCGAGCACACGCGGGCTGTACCTGGCCGAGAGCTTTGCCCGGCAGGAAGGTTGGGTGGTCAGGGATGAGCGGATTCGCTGGCGGGATTGGGTGAAGCAGCAGGGGTTGGTGGAGGCCAAGCCCGGGCGGGCTTCACATCTGCAGCGGTTTGGCGACAAGGCGCGGGCATTGCTGGCCAGGGCGCGGACTTCGTTGCACAAGTAACACCGGGGCCGCAAAGCGGCCCCGGTAACATCAGTTTTTGCGGATTTTCTCGACAATCGCCGTGGTCGAGCTGTTCTCGACCAGCCCCAGCACCTTCACGGTGCCGCCATAGGCCTTGACGATGTCGGCACCCACCACCTGGTCGATGCCATAGTCGCCGCCCTTGACCAGCACATCGGGCTTGACCTGGCTCAGCAGGTTTTCCGGCGTACCCTCGGGGAAGCTGATCACCCAATCCACTGCCCCCAGCCCTGCCAGCACCGCCATGCGGCGGTCGACGCTGTTGATCGGGCGGCCCGGGCCTTTCAGGCGGCTGACCGACGCATCGTCGTTGACCGCGACGATCAGCCGGTCGCCCTGCGCACGCGCCTGCTCCAGGTAGGTGACATGGCCGGCATGCAGAATGTCGAAGCAGCCGTTGGTGAAGACGATCTTCTCGTTGTGCGCACGCGCATCATCGATCGCCAGCAGCAACTGTTCCAGGCCCAGCACCCCGCGCTCGGAGCCCTCTTCGCGCTGGATCGCGCGGCGCAGCTCAGGCGCACTGATAGCGGCGGTACCCAGCTTGCCGACCACGATACCCGCCGCCAGGTTGGCCAGGGCAACCGCGTGCGGCAGGTCTTCACCGGCCGCGATGGCCGCCGCGAGGGTGGAGATCACCGTGTCGCCGGCGCCGGTCACATCGAACACTTCGCGGGCGCGGGCCGGCAGGTGCAGTGCGGGGTGGCCCGTACGCAACAGGGTCATGCCGTGCTCGCCACGGGTCACCAGCAAAGCGCCCAGGTCCAGGTCCAGCAGCAACTGCAGGCCTTTGGCGACCAGCTCTGCCTCATCGGCGCAACGGCCAACGATGGTTTCGAACTCGCTGAGGTTCGGGGTGATCAGGCTGGCGCCGCGGTAAATGGAGAAATCCTTGCCCTTGGGGTCGGCCAATACCGGAATACCCTTGGCGCGTGCAGCCTGGATCAGGCTCTGGTGGTTCTTCAGGGCACCTTTGCCGTAGTCGGACAACACCAGCACCTTGACGCCATCGAGCAGGCTGTCGACCTCCGTACCCAGCGAGAGCGGGTCGGTGGCGAACGGTTCTTCGAAATCGATACGCAGCAGCTGCTGGTGGCGGCTCATGACCCGCAGCTTGACGATGGTCGGCTGGTGCGCGATGCGCTGGAACACCGAGCGCACGCCCGCAGCTTGCAGGCTGTTGGCCAGGCTGTCGGCCGCCTCGTCCTGGCCGGTAACACCGATCAGCGACGCCGGCGCACCCAGGGCGGCGATGTTCAAGGCAACGTTGGCCGCGCCGCCGGGGCGATCCTCGATCTGATCGACCTTGACCACCGGGACTGGCGCTTCAGGCGAGATACGCGAAGTACCGCCATGCCAGTAGCGGTCGAGCATGACATCGCCGACCACCAGTACCGGGGCTTGATCGAAACGCGGCATGGACAACTTCATGGGCAACCCATATGAAAATAATGAACAGGGGCAGGATATTAGCACAGGGCAAGCGACGGCTTTACGGCCAGATCGGGCCCTTGAAAATTCCGGTGACAATCGGGGCCGGCACGGCCCCGATCAAAGAGGTTCAGGTGATATCGGCCTTGGCCGGCTCATCCAGGCCCATGGCATGCAGGCGGGCATAATGGCCATTAGCCTGAAGCAGCTCGGCATGGGTGCCACGCTCGACCAGGCGGCCCTGGTCCATGACCAGGATCATGTCGGCCTTTTCGATGGTCGACAGACGGTGGGCGATCACCAGCGTGGTGCGGCCCTCCATCACATGGTCCAGTGCCGCCTGGATGTGCCGCTCGGACTCGGTATCCAGCGCCGAGGTCGCCTCGTCGAGAATCAACAACGGCGCGTCCTTGAGCAGCGCCCGAGCAATGGCCAGGCGTTGGCGCTGGCCGCCGGAGAGCAGCACGCCGTTCTCGCCGACCTCGGTGTCGAAGCCCTTCGGCAGCTTGTCGACGAACTCCTTGGCGTAGGCATCTGCAGCCGCAGCCTCGATGTGTTCACGCGGGGCACCGGCCAGATCGCCGTAGGCAATGTTGTTGGCGACGGTGTCGTTGAACAAGGTGACGTGCTGGGTAACCTGGGAAACATGGCGACGCAAGTTGCGCAGGCGATAGTTTTCGATCTCCACGCCATCAAGCAGAATCTGCCCCTTGTCGTGGTGATAGAAGCGTGGAATCAATGCCGCCAGGGTCGACTTGCCACTGCCAGAGCGGCCCACCAGGGCGATCATCTGCCCCGGCTCGGCGACGAAGCTGATGTCGCTCAACACCTCACGGTCGGTGCCTGGGTAGGTGAAGCTGAGGTTACGCACTTCCAGACGGCCTTCGACCTTCGCCTTCTCGATGGTGCCGCTGTCCACTTCAGGCTCTTCGTCGAGCTGCTCGAAGATGCTTTCTGCGCCTGCCAGGCCCTTCTGGATGGTCGAGCTGACTTCGGAAAGCTGGCGAATCGGTTTCGGCAACAGGCCCGCTGCGGTGATGTAGGCCACCAGGTCACCGGCGGTAGAGTCACCACGGAGGTACAGCACCAGGAACATCAAGGCGGCCATGGCGCTGTAGATCACCAGCTGCAGCATCGGCGTGTACAGCGAGCCGGTCTTGGTCATGCGTAGCTGCTTGTCGGTGTTGCTCTGGCTGGCGCGGCCAAAACGCTGCTGTTCGTAGGCCTCGCCACCAAAGCTGCGCACCACGCGATAACCCTGGATGGTCTCGGAGGCGACGTGGGTCACATCCCCCATGGCCACCTGGATTTTCTTGCTCTGCTTGCGGAATTTCTTGCTGGCGACGCTGACCATCACCGCGATCACCGGCAGGATGGCAACCATGACCAGGGTCAGGTGCCAGTTCATCCACAGCAGGTAGGCAAACAGGAAGACAACCGTCAGGCCCTCGCGGATCACCACCTTGATCGCATCGGTCGCGGCACCGGTGACCATGGTCACGTTGAAGGTGATGCGCGAGATCAGGTGGCCCGAATTGTGGTTGTCGAAGTAGCGGTTGGGCAGCACCAGCAATTTGTTGAACAACTCGACCCGCAGGTCATGCACCAGGCACAACGACACCTTGGCCAGGAAGTAGTTGCCCAGGAACGAGCCCAACCCCTGCCAGGCTGCGATCAGAATGATCAGCAGTGGCACCGCCTGCAGCAGCTGCAGGTCGCGCAGGTAGGGCACGGTAGGGAACAACACCGCTTGCGGATTGCTCAGGCCATCGACGAAATACTTGAGAATGCCGGCCAGCATTGGCTGGGTCGAGGCGAAGATCACGAAACCGACGATGCTCAGCAGGAAAATGCCGGCATAGGGTTTCACGTAGCTCAACAGCCGGAAGTAGATCTTCAGGCTGGAGGTGTGCTCCGCGGTTCGCGGTGTTTCGGCCATCATCGAGCTCGCTGTTCAGGTTGAACCGGAAATTTTACCACAGGCTTCATTTTCGGCACGCCCCCAGGGCAACAACATGGCCAGGCCGACCGGCAACCAGCTGATGAACCACTCCGCACGCGGCGTACCGGTCAGGCTGGCGGCATCGAACTGCATGGCCAGGGTCGAGTAGACCCAGAAGCACAAGAGTACCTTGCCGAACAGTGTGGCACGGGCCCGGACGATTTCACCGAGGGTGTACAGCCACACGGTCACCCACAGCAGCATGCCAGGCAGGCCCATTTCCACCGCAACGTGGGTGAACATGTTGTGGGTATGGTCGAAGTGCTTGCCGACTGCGCTCACGTCGTACCCGGCGCCCAGGCCCAGGCCCGTCCACGGGTGGGCGGCAATCATGTCCACCACCGCATGGAAGATCTCTGGTCGGTAGGACGAGCCGCGCTTGGCGATCAGGTCGTACATCACATAGAACGCAGTGCCCGTGGCGATGACAGCCAGGATCGAGAACACCCGGCTGTGACGATCACGGAACCACAGCGGCGCCATCACCACCGTGATCACCAGGGCCAGGATCGCCCCGCGGCTCTGGCTGAGCACTGCAAACGCGCCCAGGCAGGCCAGCGCCGCCAGCCACAGCAACTGCATGCCGCGCTTTTGCGGCGGCTCGTACAACAGAAACAGCGCGGCAGCACCGACCACATAGGCACCCAGGATGGGGTGTGAAATTTCACCGATACCTGCCAGCCGGGCCAGCAGCGATTTGCCCTGCAACCCGTAGAAGTTGATGATCGATACCAGCGCGGCGAAGGCCAAAAGGCCACTCCCCAGCAGCAACAACTGGCGCACCCGGGCCAGGCCCAGTTGGGCCAGCAACGGGAACGCCATCAGGAAGACCAGAATGTAGATCAGGCGCTTGATTTCACGCCCCGGCTCTTCGGCCGGCGACCAGGCCAGGCTCAACCCGCTCCAGGCCAGCAGCAACAAGATACTGCCCCACAATGCCGGCTGACGCCGCCAGGCCTGGGCAAACACCTGCCGGGCAGACCACGCCAGCACGAGCGTCGGTAACCACAAAAACAACACCAGCCCTTGCTGGTAGACCTTGTTGCTGGGCGCCAATGCAATCGCCGCCAGGAACCAGACCAGACCCAAACCTAACCAGGCCCGAGCCCAGCGTTTTTCATACAACATCCTTTTCCCCCGATGAATCAAAGACACCATCCATGGTGCTACCGCATTATTTTCGGCATTATTGCCGGTCATTTTGCTCGCCAGACGACAAGGCTCTATTCATGCAATGCTCCCGGCTCACCCAGATCGACTTCGATCAGCTGACACTAGGCGCACAGGTGCTAGAGGCAGACAGCCATGGCGCCAAAGTCTACCTGCTCAAGGATGGTAATTTCCTTAAGGTTTTTCGCCGTAAGCGATTGATTTCATCTGCCCTGTTGCGCCCCTACTCGCAGCGCTTCGTCGACAACGCCGCGCGCCTGGCGCAATTGGGCATTCCCACCCTCGAGGTGATCAGCCAGCACAAGCTCGACTTGCCCGGCAGAACCGCGGTGTTGTATCGCCCGCTGCCCGGGCGGACCCTGCTGCAGATGTCGCGCGACGCCGACTTCAGCTGGGACACCTATCTGCCGCGATTGATCGAACTCATACGCCAACTGCACCGCGCGGGTGTCTACTTCCGCTCACTGCACCTGGGCAATGTCGTGGTGACCCCCGATCAGCGCCTGGGGTTGATTGATGTGGCCGACATGCGGTTCCTGCGCCCGCCGTTGTCTGCCCGCATGATTCGTCGCAACGTGCAGCACATGGTGCGCTACATCGAGCGGGAGAACCTGGGTGACCAGTTCCCCCTCGCCGACTTCGAGGCAGCCCTGCTGGCCCGCTGAGGGTCAACCCCGCAGCAGGCTTTGCGAGCCATTCTGGAAGGCTTGCCAGGCCTGCTCCGGCGCCAGCGCCTGGCGTTGCCGGGCGGCCACGGCTGCGGCGTCTGGCAGGCTGCAGCGCGCTATCGCCTCGGCCCAGGCATGCTCATCGGCAATGGGCAGGTAGCCACCGGTGTCCAGCAACTGCTCACGGAACACCAGCAGGTCGCTGCACACCACCGGTACATCGGCCATCACCGCCTCTTGCACCACCAGCCCCAGGCCCTCCGAGCGCGAAGGTACCAATAGCCAGTCAAATGCCCGGTACAGCCGCTGCAGGTCTTCACGGTGGCCGCACAGGTGGACCTGCCCGGCCAGGCCCAGTTCGTCGATACGCGCTTGCAGCACGGCATGCAGAGGGCCTTCACCAATGATTGCCATCTGCAGATCGGGCTTGTCGACAACGGCCTTGGCAAACGCCTCGATCAGCATTTCAAAGCCCTTGCTTTCGACCAGCCGCCCCACCGCACCGAGCACCTGGCCGTTGCCTGGCCGCAACGCCAGTGCCTGCCTGGCCTGCTCGCGGCTCAACAGCGGTTCGACGAAGGCCCGAGGGTCGAGCGCCATGCGCAGGGTCTGTACCGGCCGCCCAAGGTCATGCTCCAGGGCTTCGGCAAGCGTGTGCGAAACCGCTGCGATGCTCAAGCGCTCGGCGGGCAATGCGCGCAACAGGCGGATATCACTCGCCGTCAGGCGCGTCTTGCCGTGGAACAGTACCTTGGCACGCACCTCGGGAATCTGCTGCAGCAGCGGCAGCACCAGCCTTGCCACGCCGACACCGTCGAGCAGCACGATCTCGGCCTGGGCCTCGGCCAGCGCCTTGCGCAGGCGCATGCGCAGCCACGGCCGCAGCAGGCGCCACAGGTGCCGGCCCTTGAGCGCACGCGGCGGCATGTGCCACTCCCGGGTCGAGCCGAGCCCACAGCACAGCCCGCTGCCCAACAGCAGCCAGTTGCTGATCCTGGCATCGGGGCCGGCGTGCGACAGCACCTGTCGGTGAACCTTGTGGATGGACATGTACGGCGAACCGCCTGCCCACATCATATTGACGATGTTCATGGGGTTAGCGCCCCTCTCCCGCTCAAGGTCAGGTGGGACTGCGACTTCATTGAACAAAAATGGTGATACCCATGCCAATCACGGCACCTGCCACCAGCGTCAATGCCAGCTTTATCCGATCACGTTGACGACGTTTGGCCTTGCGCTCCACTTCTATGGGCAAGGTCACGTGATTACCAAATCCTGTGTGCAATACTGCATCACCCTCCAAGGTGACCGCTGTCAGATTTAACTCAGCATAACGACGGGAAAGCGCCTTTTCTCCAGCATAGGCGGCAAATGGTGCACAGCGCTGATAATCGCTCAAACGACGCAGGCCGGGGTTGAGCGAAAACGCTTGCCACTCCGCTTTTTCGGAAAGCAGGGGGTAGCAAGGCACGCCCGCAATTACTTGACGGTCGCCCAGGTGGATGTAAGGGCTGTGCACGGACAGGTCATGGGCATGGCTGCGCAGCCAGACCTGCAGCAGGTTGGGGCTGACCTCCAGGATCGCCCGGGAATCTTCGACAAAGCCCTGCCGGTAGAAATGCCAGTCATCCTCGCAATGGAAGATGTAAGGCGTCTTGACGTGGCTGTAAGCCAGGTCGATTGACGGCAGCTGGCCCAGCTTCGGCCGATTGACGAACACCTTGCAATGCGGTTTCCAGTGCTCTGGCACTGCCCCATGCACGGCATCGTCACCGGAATCTTCGGTGATGAAGACTTCGCGAATGGGCGCGGTGTTGTAGCGATCGAAACTCTCAAGGGTGTCTTTGAGCAGATCGAACCGCCCACAGCTGGTCACGACCAGCGTGACATCACTCTCATTTGAAAAGCGCACCGGACTCCCTCCGCATTGCGACAATCGACTTCCAGCACCCGCTCCGTAGGCACGAAAGTGCTTTATTAAATGCCCAGTTTCAGGCGTAGCCGCTGCCAGGCAGACAACGGCGGATGAGGCCTGAGCGCAGGGCGCATGTGGTCGACGATGCTACGTCCAACTTCACCGAAACTGAAACGAGAAACCGCCAGATGGCGGCCATTTTCAGCAATCCGCTGGGCCAGCGCAGGGTCGGCGCGCAAACTGCGCAGCTTTTCCTGGAGGGTCGGGATGCTGTCATAGAACACCACGTTGTGCATGTCCTGCAGGCCCAGGGCGCGGTTTTCTTCCTCGCCCTGGTCGAACGCCAGCAACACACAGCCACAGGCCATGGCCTCGAAGTTCTTGATCATGTACTCGCCCATGCCGACATCGGCACTGACGAAGAAACGAATACGGTTGAGCGTGTTGCAATAGTCCTCGCCCGACTTGGTGCGGGTCACCACCAGGTTCTCGACCCGCCCCAACTCGTCCAGCAGCGCCTTGCGCCCGCTGTAGGCAACGCTGTTGGTACTGCCGACGAACGCCAGGTCGATATCGCGCTCACGCCCCTGGTCGGTCAGCAGCTGCTCATCGTAGCCCTTGGGCACGAATACCGCGTCAAAGCCTTCCTGGCGCAGGCGCTCGCTGACCATGTAGCCCGAACTGATCACCCGCGCCCACGGCAGTTTGCGGTAATGCGCGCTGAACTTGCCGGTGTACTTGCAGGGGATGTAGTTCTGATAGGCGTCATGTTCGAGGATGACCAGGTTTGGCACCGTCTGGATGAACGCCACCTGGCGGATTTCCTGCTTGAAGCGCAGGAAGAACACGATGCGGTCGTAACGCTCCACCTGCACTTCACGCTTGAAGTAGCGGCGCAGGTTACGCTGGTCTTCACTGGTCAGCCAGCGCAGGTCACATTCGCAGTTGGCCGCGACGCCATCGTACAGGCGGTCGAGGATCGCCCGCTGTTCCTTCTGCACCAGAAATAAGACTTTCATTGCTTTCCTTGGGCGCGCTGCGCCATCGCGGTCAACCATGGGCATTGTTTACAGCTCACGGCGCCAGAACAGTTCATGCCGGCGCACAGCCTTGCGGAAGAATTCGTTTTCGCCATAGGGCGACGGCCTGCGCCCGGCCAGCCAGCGTTGCAACAATCGCCGCAGGCGGCGTTTGAACGGCGCGGGGGGCTGCAGGTCGTGCATCATGCCCAGGGCCATGGCCTTGTCGTGCTGGGTCGACACGTCCAGCACCAGCGAGCACGGTGCCCACGGCTGCTCGGCACTCAGTTGTGGCGGCAAGGCCACACCGTCGCCGCTGTCACCCATCGGCCAGCGGTCGTTGTCATGCAGGTGGTTGGCGTAGCACAGCAGCGTTTGCGGCTGCCACGCCAGGCCTTGCAAGGCTTCCAGCACGGCCGCCTGGGCACAGACATGATCGGGGTGCGGGTCGAGTTGCGGGTGCGGCATGACCAGCACCTCGGGCTTGGCCATTGCCAACAGCGCACGCAGGTCGGCCAGCAGGTTGTGCCAGGTCGGCGCACCGTCATTGTCGGCCGGCAGCGGGAACGGATTGAACTGGCGGAACGGGCGGATATCGGCCATGTCGGCTTCGCGTGAAGCCGCCGGTACATCTGGCGCGGCCTGCATGGTGGGCAGTTGCAGGCAGAAGTAGCCCAACTGCACGCAGCGCGATTGCGGCACACCAGCCCAGCGCGGCACGGCAATGCTGTCCCAGGCGCGCAAGCGCCCTTTCAGGCGCGCCGCCTCGGCCTTTCCCAGGCCCATTTTCTGATAGTGCTCGGCTTCGATCTCGCCGGCAGTCAGGGTGACCACCCAGGTTTCGTCAGCCTGGCTGTACAGCCCATAAGCCGCCAGCTCGGCATCATCGGCATGCGGCGCAATCACCATCACGCGGCGGCGCTGCAATTCGACCCTGGGGGTTATCCACAGGCGCGGTTCGCCCTGCAGCCGGCAATGGCGGCCACGCACACGCAGCGTGCCGGCTTTGAGCGGCAAGGCCATGCCGGTCAGGTTCAGGAAGCGAACCCCGTCGACGCCGCGCTCGAAAGTTTGCCGATCACTCAGCGCATCCGCAGAAAGCTCCACCCGCGGGTCGAGAAAGCGCCCCAGCCAGGTGCTCTTTATCCGCAGCTCCAGGACGAGGGTCTCGTCACCTTGCAGTGTCGCATCGGCCTGCAGCAGCCCACCCTGCAGGCTGGCCGCCGCCGCGCGAGTTTGCTCACCGAAGTTGTAGGCGTAATCCTCACCGGGTGCGTAGAACAAGTGATCGGCGAACCAGGCCTCATGGGCGGCCCAGACCAACGGCAGCAACAACAGCGGCAGCCACCACCAGGCCAGTACCCCCAGCGCGATCAGTGCGACCAGGCCGGCAAGCAGGCCCAGGCGCTTGTTGCGCCGATGGCGCTTGAGCAATTGCTGCTTGCGGCTCACGCCTGGAACACCGGCACGGGGTTGCACCAGCGATCCTTGTACTCACGGTCGGCACGGCCGAACGAGAACCGCAGTGGCTTGTTACATGCGCGGGCGTCTTCCCAGGCTGCCTGGGTGTTGAGGAAGCTCAGCACGCTACCGGGGCTGAATGCCTTGGTCTCGGGGTCGACGCCGCCGTTGACGTACTCGACGCTGATCCACTCGGGCGCTTCGACCCGGTACACCAGCTGAATCGCGATCGGCTTGTCGTCCAGCAGCAGCACCGAACCGATCAGCAGCTCGCGCAAACGCTCGAGCACCTCGGCCAGGCGCTCGGCGCCGGTAGCCGGGAAGCCCCAGCGGCGCTGGAACAGGTCACGGTACATGGCGGCGATCTGGCTGGCGTCGAAGTCACTGATCGGCCGCACCACCCCGCCCGCCTCTTCCAGCAGGCGCAACTCGCGGCGCTGGTTGTAGCGGAACTTTTTCGACAGGTCTTCATGAGCGCGGGCCATGGCCAACTGCTCGGTCTGTGCCTTGAGGCCAGTGAAACGACCCTGGTTCAGCTCGGACAGGTAACGCGCGGCATGGCGCAGCGGCGCGCTGGCATCGGCGGCGGCCGGCAGGATGATCTCGGCATTGCCCAGGTCGAACAGGCCTTTCTTGCCCGCGCGCTTGAGCACGTCCTTGGACAGCGCCAGGTGGCGCCCCCAGGTCGGGATCGCCGCTTTCAGCTCGCCGTCTTGCAGCCAACCCAGGTAGCGCACGGGGATCTGCGCCAACTCGGCCAACTGCTCGACCACCCGCGGATGAGTGGCAACGCTGCCACCAAACCGCGCCCATGCCTCGGCATATGCCTTGGCGTCGATGACTTGCCAGCCGCGCTCGCGGAAGGCTTGAATACGATTGAGCATCACGCCTTCGCCACCAAGGCACGCACCTGCGGCAGTTGCCAGAAGGCTTCGCGTACCGCCGAATCGGAGAAGCGCTGGTGCAGGCGTTGCAGCATGTGCTCGGCGCACGCCTCGCGCTGTTGGTCGTCTAGCGCGGCCATGTGCTTCAGGCCTTGAGCCAGCTGCGCAGCATCGCCAAGCGGGAACAGCACACCCACACCCTCGACCACTTCGCGTGCCCCACCACAGGCCGTGGCCAGCAGTGGTACGCCCGCGACCATGGCTTCGAGCAGGACCATGCCGAACGGCTCATGGTCGGAACTCAGGGCAAACACATCGAACGCCTTGAAATAGCGCCGCGCGTCCGGCACCTGGCCGAGGAAATCCACCTGGCCGGCAATGCCGAGCTCGGCCGCCAATGCCTTGAGTTGGGCTTCGAGGCGGCCTTTACCCAGAATCGCCAGGCGCGCGCCTGCGGGGAGCCCCGGCAGCGCTTCGGCAAAACCACGCAACAGCGTGGCCTGGTCCTTGTCCGGGTGCAGGCGCCCGACATTGCCGACAATCCACGCCTGAGGGTCCAGGCCAAGGGCCTGGCGCGCCGCTTCACGCGGCACCAATGCCGCTTGCAGGGCTTGGATGTCGATACGGTTGTACAGAGTCTGGATGCGTTCGGCCGGCCACTGCGGCAGGCAACGGCGCATGTCGTCACGCACCGCATCCGAAACACCCAGCAGGCTCAGGCGCTTGCTGAACAGGTTGGCAAACAGCCGCCGCCCCTTGCGCTGATAGTCGCCAAAGGCATGGTGCACACCGATTACCGGTAGGCCGGTACCCAGCAATGCCACATAGATCGGCTTGAACCGGTGGGCGATGCAGAAACTGAAATTGCGCTCGGTAGCAATCCGCCGCAAGGCGCGGATGGCGCCGAGCTTCAGGCCACGCACAGCCTTGGAGCTGAACTCCAGGAACAGCACCTCGTCCGACGCGCAGCCCGCCGCAACCTGCGGGTCGGCGGCGCCGGTGAGAAATACCGTGGTGACCTGGTAGCCACGCCCCTGAAACAGGCTGGCGTACTGACGGGCACAGTCCAGGAACGGCCCGTCATAGCCATGGCAGAACTGCAGGATGCGCGGTTCAGAGCGGCTGGTCATACGCGGCCGCGCCGTCCTTCACTACCAGGATGTCTTCCATGATCAGGTACTGCAGGTCCGAGCCAAAGAACATGTTCAAGGCATCGGTCGGCGAGCAGATCATCGGTTCACCACGGCGGTTCAGCGAGGTGTTCAGCGAGACGCCGTTGCCGGTCAGGTTTTCCAGCGCCTTCATCATGTCGTAGTAGCGCGGGTTGTACTCGCGCTTGAGCACCTGAGCACGCGAAGTGCCGTCCTCGTGGACCACTTCCGGCACACGGGTTTTCCACTCTTCAGCCACTTCGAAGGTGAAGGTCATGAATGGCGCCGGGTGGTCGACCTTGATCATCTGCGGCGCGACGGTGTCGAGCATCGACGGGCAGAAAGGCCTCCAGCGCTCGCGGAACTTGATCTGGTGGTTGATACGGTCAGCCACGCCTTCGACGCTCGGGCAACCGATGATCGAACGACCGCCCAGGGCGCGCGGGCCGAACTCCATACGGCCCTGGAACCAGGCCACCGGGTTGCCGTCGACCATGATCTTGGCGATCTGCTCTGGCATGTTGTCGAGCTTGCGCCACTTCGGCTGGTCCGGGTGACGGGCGCAGGCGGCGATCACGTCCTCGTTGGAGTACGACGGGCCGAGGTAGACGTGTTCCATCTTCTCGACCGGCACGCCACGGGCGTGGGAAACATAAGCAGCAGCACCCACCGCAGTACCGGCGTCACCGGATGCGGGCTGGACGAACAGCTCCTTCACATCCGGGCGGGCGATGATCTTCTGGTTGAGCTTGACGTTCAGCGCGCAGCCACCGGCGAAAGCCAGCTTGCCAGTCTGCTTCAAGGTGTCGCCCAGGTAATGGTCGATCATCTGCAGGGCCAGCTTTTCGAACAGCGCCTGCATGCTGGCTGCGTAGTGGATGTACGGCTCGTCGGCAATGTCGCCTTCGCGCTTGGGGCCCAGCCATTCGATCAGCTTCGGCGAGAAGTAGAAACCCTTGCCCTTCTCTTTATAGCGGCGCAGGCCGATGACGTTGGCGTATTCGGTGTTGATCACCAACTCGCCGTTCTCGAAGCTGGCCAGGCGCGAGAAGTCATACTTGCTGGCATCGCCGTACGGCGCCATGCCCATGACCTTGAACTCGCCGTCGAGCATCTCGAAACCGAGGAACTCGGTGATCGCGCCATACAGGCCGCCCAGGGAGTCCGGGTCGAAGAACTCCTTGATCTTGTGGATCTTGCCGTTTTCGCCGTAGCCGAAGAAGGTGGTGGCGTACTCGCCCTTACCGTCGATGCCGAGGATCGCGGTCTTTTCCTTGAAGCCCGAGCAGTGGTAGGCGCTGGAGGCGTGGGCCAGGTGGTGCTCGACCGGCTCGATCTTGACCTTTTTCGGGTCGAAGCCCAGTTGCTCCAGGCACCAGACGATCTTCTTGCGGTAGCGCTTGTAGCGGCGGTTGCCCATCAGGATCGCGTCGAGGGCGCGGTCCGGGGCGTACCAGTAACGCTTGGCATAGTGCCAGCGGGCCTTGCCGAACAGGCTGATCGGGGCAAACGGAATGGCTACCACGTCGACGTCGGACGGTTTGATGCCCGCCTGCTCCAGGCAGAACTTCGCCGACTCGTAGGGCATGCGGTTCTTCGCATGCTTGTCACGCACGAAGCGCTCTTCTTCGGCGGCGGCAATCAGCTTGCCGTCAATGTACAGGGCCGCGGAAGGGTCATGGCTAAGGGCGCCGGACAGGCCAAGAATCGTCAATGCCAAGGGATTAGCCTCTTCATTCGGTAGAGATGCGCCAGCGGCCTCATGGGCAGGTGGCGGCTAAAAGGCGGGATTATAACGCAAACCAGAACGACACACCGCCCCTTGTAGGGGCGGCGGCGCGGCAAATCTGCAGCGGTGGGCAGTGCCTTATTCGGCGATCAGCCAGTCCATCCGGTAGCTGCCAGCGGTCTGCGCCAGCTCCTTGGCCAGCCAAGGCAGCAGCTCCTTGAGCTCCTCTTCAAGGCCCCACGGCGGGTTGGCAATGGCCAGGCCAGAGCCATTCAGCCCCTGCGGGCTGTCCTGGTGGTGCACGTACAACTCGACCCGCAGCAGCTTCGGCGCACCGGTACTGGTGAGGTCCTGGTAGAACCGGGTGAGCGAGCGCTGGTCCTTGATCGGGTACCAAATGGCAGCGACGGTCTGGCGCATGCGGCCAATCGCCTCTTTCAGCGAGCTGGTGCAGCGCTTGAGCTCGTCAGCCTGCTCGAATGGCGGGTCGATCAGCATGATCGCGCGCTTTTCCTGCACCGGCAGCAACGCCCGCGGTACATGCCAACCCTCACCCAGGTGCACCACCACGCGCGGGTCTTTCTTCATGTTCTCTTTGAGCAGCGGCCCGTCTTCAGGGTGCTTCTCGTTGAGCAACGCCCGGTCCTGCTGACGCATCAGGCGGCGAGCCAGTTCTGGCGACCCAGGGTAGTAGCGCAATTCGCCATCGGCATTCAGGCGCTTGATGACACGCAGGTAGTCGGCGGCCATCGCCGGGACATCATCGCGATTCCACAAGCGTGCAACACCTTCGAGGTATTCACCGGTACGGGTCGCCTGGTCGCCCTGCAGGTCGTACAGACCGAGGCCGGCGTGGGTGTCTATATAGGCGAACGGCTGCTCCTTGCGCGACATCAGGGCGATGAGGCGGGTCAGCACGATGTGCTTGAGAACGTCGGCATGGTTGCCGGCGTGGAAGGCGTGACGATAGTTCATGGCAACTCCTGCGGGGGTGGCAAGTTTACCTCGTAAGACCGGCGGAGTCAGGTACGGGCACGCACAGTTCATCCACCCACCTCACCCCATGTCAGGTAGCCATTCCTCGTTCTTCACCTCAGGCATGGAGCTCAAACTAGCGCTTCCATTATCAAGGAGTACCTGACATGAAAGCTTCCATCACGTTCGACAACACCGAAACACCACTGGTACACGGCGACCTCGGTATCGCCAATGTGCCGTACACCGCTGTACTCGAAATCACCAAGCCCGATGGCACGACCGACAACCTGGTCGTAGGGTCCTCGCAAAGCACAAAGTGGTCGATGAACCTGGATAGTTACGCTCCTGGCGATTACGACGCGCTGATCCGCCCAAGGGAAGCAAACGCGTTTGAAGCAACCCGAGTGAAGTTCTCGCTGTAAGCAGGCTTCACTGAAAAGCAAGCGGCCCGAACAATCTGATTGTTCGGGCCGCTTGCTTTTACCGGGCCAACGCCCAGCGGATCCTAACCAGGCAGTCAGCAGCAAAGCTGACTGTCGGCACAAGGGTTACTTGTCAGCGTGATACGCCGCATCAGCAGTCTCGAAGCGCTGCACCATCGCCTGCGATGGGCTACCCAGCTTGCTCACCAGAATGATGGCGATGCTGGCCAACAGGAAGCCCGGGATGATTTCGTACAGACCCCAGACATCGATCTGCTTCCACACGATCACGGTCAGCGCACCCACCACGATACCGGCCAGGGCACCGTTACGGGTCATGCCCTTCCACAGTACCGAGATCAGCACCACCGGACCAAAGGCAGCACCGAAGCCTGCCCAGGCATAAGCCACCAGGCCCAGTACACGGTTGTCCGGGTCGGCTGCCATGGCGATGGCGATCAGCGCCACGGCCAGCACCATCAGGCGGCCAATCCAGACCAGCTCGCGCTGCGAGGCATTCTTGCGCAGGAAGGCTTTATAGAAGTCTTCGGTCAAGGCACTGGAGCAAACCAGCAACTGGCAGCTCAGGGTGCTCATCACCGCCGCCAGGATGGCCGACAGCAGCACACCGGCGATCCATGGGTTGAACAGGATCTTCGCCAGCTCGATGAACACGCGCTCGCGGTTCTCGGTGACCGGGCCTGCCAGGTCAGGGTGCGCCGAGAAGTAGGCGATGCCGAAGAAGCCCACGGCGCAAGTGCCGGCCAGGCACAGGATCATCCAGGTCATGGAAATGCGACGTGCCTTGGCGATCGACTTGACCGAATCGGCGGCCATGAAGCGCGCCAGGATGTGCGGCTGCCCGAAGTAACCCAGCCCCCAGCCCATCAGCGAGATGATGCCGACGAAGGTTGCACCTTTGAGCATGTCGAAGTTGGCCGGGTTCTGCGCCTCGATGGCCAGGAAGGTGGTGTCGACGCCACCGGTGGAGATCAGCACGATGATCGGGGTAAGGATCAGCGCGAAGATCATCAGCGATGCCTGCACGGTATCGGTCCAGCTCACCGCCAGGAAACCACCGACGAAGGTATAGGCGATGGTCGCCGCAGCACCGGCCCACAGCGCGGTCTCATACGGCATGCCGAAGGTGCTTTCGAACAGACGAGCACCGGCCACGATGCCAGAGGCGCAATAGATGGTGAAGAACACCAGGATGACGATGGCCGAGATGATCCGCAGCAGGCCGCTTTGGTCTTCGAAACGGCTGGCGAAGTAGTCCGGCAGCGTCAGTGCATCGCCGTTGTGCTCGGTTTGCACCCGCAGGCGGCCGGCAACGAACAGCCAGTTCAGGTAGGCACCAACGGTCAGGCCGATGGCGATCCAGGCTTCGGAAAGGCCCGAGAAGTAGATGGCGCCCGGCAGGCCCATCAACAGCCAGCCGCTCATGTCGGAGGCACCGGCGGAAAGCGCGGTAACCACACTGCCCAAGCTGCGCCCGCCAAGGATGTAGTCGGAAAGGTTATTGGTGGCGCGATAGGCGGCGAAGCCGATCAGCACCATTGCCGCGATGTAGATCACGAAGGTGATCGTTAGTGGATTGCCCATGCGTGTGCCCTGGCGTTTGTTTTTATTTCATGCACAACCACAACGAGGTGGTTGCACCCAGGCGACGAATCCTATGCAACAACCCAAACGAGGTGCAACCATTTTTCTTCTTCTAGTTGCACCTACTTATGCATTTTCAGTTATTGCCTACTTTTTGCTCCTTTTTGGAGCAAAAACCGCGTTTTTCAGATTAAAACGCACCATAAACAACCCTTTATTAAGTGTAGGAATGTTCGCCGGACGAGTTGCACCTTTTCTGCCAAAAAAACGGGTTGCACCTGGTTGCACCCGAATTGTCCTACAGATACTCTTGGCGTCAGCTTAGGCCACAACCGTGGCAATAACGAGGATAAGAAATGGCGACGACCACCCTTGGGGTCAAACTTGATGACCCTACCCGTGAGCGACTCAAAGCAGCTGCGCAGTCCATCGACCGCACGCCGCACTGGTTGATCAAGCAAGCGATCTTCAACTACCTGGAGAAGCTCGAGGGTGGCGCCACCCTGACCGAACTCAACGGTCAGGCCAGCAACCTGGCCGACGACGCCGGTGAAATCCAGCCCGACCATGCTCACCAGTGCTTCCTCGAGTTCGCCGAGAGCATCCTGCCGCAATCGGTCCTGCGTTCGGCCATCACTGCCGCCTATCGCCGCCCCGAGCAGGAAGTTATCCCAATGCTGCTGGAGCAGGCTCGCCTGAGCGCGCCGCTGGCAGAGGCCACCAACAAACTGGCCGCCGGCATCGCCGAGAAACTGCGCAACCAGAAGAGCGCAGGCGGGCGTGCCGGCATCGTCCAGGGGCTGCTGCAAGAGTTCTCGCTGTCGTCCCAGGAAGGTGTGGCACTGATGTGCCTGGCCGAAGCCTTGCTGCGCATCCCCGACAAAGGCACCCGTGACGCGCTGATCCGCGACAAGATCAGCAACGGCAACTGGCAGCCGCACCTGGGCAACAGCCCGTCGCTGTTCGTCAACGCCGCCACCTGGGGGCTGTTGCTGACCGGCAAGCTGGTGTCTACCCATAATGAGTCCGGCCTGACCTCGTCGCTTACCCGCATCATCGGCAAAAGCGGCGAGCCGATGATCCGCAAGGGCGTCGACATGGCGATGCGCCTGATGGGCGAGCAGTTTGTCACCGGCGAAACCATCGCCGAAGCCCTGGCCAACGCCAGCCGTTTCGAGGCCAAGGGTTTCCGTTATTCCTACGACATGCTCGGCGAAGCCGCACTGACCGAGCACGACGCCCAGAAGTACCTGGCGTCCTACGAGCAGGCCATCCACTCGATCGGCAAAGCCTCCCATGGCCGCGGCATCTATGAAGGCCCGGGCATCTCGATCAAGCTGTCGGCGCTGCACCCACGCTACAGCCGCGCCCAGTACGAGCGCGTGATGGAAGAGCTGTACCCGCGCCTGCTGTCGCTGACCCTGCTGGCCAAGCAATACGACATCGGCCTGAACATCGACGCCGAAGAGGCCGACCGCCTGGAGCTGTCGCTCGACCTGCTCGAGCGCCTGTGCTTCGAGCCTTCGCTGGCTGGCTGGAACGGCATTGGTTTCGTTATCCAGGCCTACCAGAAGCGCTGCCCGTACGTCATCGACTATGTCATCGACCTGGCCAAGCGCAGCCGCCACCGCCTGATGATCCGCCTGGTGAAAGGCGCCTACTGGGACAGCGAGATCAAGCGCGCCCAGGTTGAAGGCCTGGAAGGCTACCCGGTCTATACCCGCAAGGTGTACACCGACGTTTCCTACGTTGCCTGTGCACGCAAGCTGCTGGCAGTACCCGAAGCCATCTACCCGCAGTTCGCCACGCATAACGCCCACACCCTGTCGGCCATCTACCACATCGCCGGCCAGAACTATTACCCAGGCCAGTACGAGTTCCAGTGCCTGCACGGCATGGGCGAGCCACTGTACGAACAAGTGGTCGGCAAGATCTCCGAAGGCAAGCTGAACCGCCCGTGCCGCGTGTACGCGCCGGTCGGCACCCACGAAACCCTGCTGGCCTACCTGGTCCGCCGCCTGCTGGAGAACGGCGCCAACACCTCGTTCGTCAACCGCATTGCCGACCACTCCATCTCTATCCAGGAACTGGTCGCCGACCCGGTCGCCAGCATCGAGCGCATGGGCACCCAGGAAGGCAGCCTCGGCCTGCCGCACCCGCGCATTCCGCTGCCGCGTGAGCTGTATGGCAGCGAGCGGGCCAACTCGGCCGGTATCGACATGGCCAACGAACACCGCCTGGCGTCGCTGTCCTGCGCCATGCTGGCCACCGCCCACAACGACTGGAAAGCCACCCCGCTGCTGGCCTGCGCCGCCAGTGAAGCAGCCGCAGCACCGGTACTCAACCCGGCAGACCATCGCGACGTGGTCGGCCATGTTCAGGAAGCCACCGTTGCCGACGTCGACAGCGCCATCCAATGCGCACTCAACGCCGCGCCGATCTGGCAGGCCACCCCGCCCGCAGAGCGCGCTGCGATCCTTGAGCGCACCGCCGACCTGATGGAGGCCGAGATCCAGCCGCTGATGGGCCTGCTCATCCGCGAAGCCGGCAAGACCTTCGCCAACGCCATCGCCGAAGTGCGCGAGGCCGTGGACTTCCTGCGCTACTACGCAGTGCAGGCACGCAATGATTTCAGCAACGACGCCCACCGCCCGCTGGGCCCGGTGGTGTGCATCAGCCCGTGGAACTTCCCGCTGGCGATCTTCACTGGCCAGGTGGCCGCAGCCCTGGCAGCCGGTAACCCGGTCTTGGCCAAGCCTGCCGAGCAGACCCCGCTGATCGCGGCCCAGGCCGTGCGCCTGCTGCTTGAGGCCGGTATTCCCGAAGGCGTCCTGCAACTGCTGCCAGGCCGTGGCGAGACCGTGGGTGCTGGCCTGGTCGGTGACGAGCGCGTCAAAGGCGTGATGTTCACCGGCTCCACCGAAGTCGCCCGCCTGCTGCAGCGCAACGTCGCCGGGCGCCTGGACAACCAGGGCCGGCCGATCCCGCTGATCGCCGAAACCGGCGGCCAGAACGCGATGATTGTCGACTCCTCGGCACTGACCGAGCAGGTGGTGATCGATGTGGTGTCCTCGGCCTTCGACAGCGCCGGCCAGCGTTGCTCGGCCCTGCGCGTGCTGTGCCTGCAGGAAGATTCTGCCGACCGCGTGATCGAAATGCTCAAGGGTGCCATGGCCGAAAACCGCCTGGGCAACCCGGACCGCCTGGCCGTGGATATCGGCCCGGTGATCGATGCCGAAGCCAAGGCGGGTATCGAAAAACACATCCAGGGCATGCGTGAAAAAGGCCGCTCGGTGTACCAGGTCGCCATCGCCGATGCTGGCGAGGTCAAGCGCGGCACCTTCGTCATGCCGACCCTGATCGAGCTGGACAGCTTCGATGAGCTCAAGCGCGAGATCTTCGGCCCGGTGCTGCACGTGGTGCGCTACAACCGCCGCAACCTCGACCAGTTGATCGAGCAGATCAACAACTCCGGCTACGGCCTGACCCTCGGCGTGCACACCCGCATCGACGAGACCATCGCCAAGGTGGTGGAGAACGCCAACGCCGGCAACATGTACGTCAACCGCAACATCGTTGGTGCGGTGGTGGGCGTGCAGCCGTTCGGTGGTGAAGGCCTGTCTGGTACCGGCCCGAAAGCTGGTGGCCCGCTGTACCTGTACCGCCTGCTGTCGACCCGCCCGGCTGACGCGATTGGCCGTCACTTCCAGCATCAGGATGGCGAAGGCAAGCCGGACCGTACGCTGCACGAGCAGTTGATCAAGCCGCTGCACAGCCTCAAGGCCTGGGCCGAGAGCAACCAGCAGGCCGACCTGGCCGCGCTGTGCACACAGTTCGCCGGCCAGTCGCAGAGCGGCATCGCCCGCCTGCTGCCAGGGCCTACCGGCGAGCGCAACAGCTACACCATCCTGCCGCGCGAGCACGTGCTGTGCCTGGCGGACAACGAGGCTGACCTGCTGGCGCAGTTTGCCGCGGTGCTGGCCGTTGGCAGCTCGGCGGTGTGGGTGGATGGCGAGCCAGGCAAAGGCCTGCGCGGCCGCCTGCCGAAGGAGCTGCAGGGCAAGGTCAAGCTGGTGGCGGACTGGAACAAGGATGACGTGGCGTTCGATGCCGTGATCCACCATGGCGACTCGGACCAGCTGCGTGGCGTTTGCCAGCAGGTGGCCAAGCGCGCCGGGGCGATCGTCGGGGTGCACGGGTTGTCCAGCGGGGATCATCAGATTGCATTGGAGCGGTTGGTGATTGAGCGGGCGGTGAGTGTGAATACCGCTGCTGCTGGGGGTAATGCCAGCTTGATGACCATTGGTTGATAGCTGACGGTTGGTGAAGAAGGAGAGCTTAGGCTCTCCTTTTTTTATGGGTTTGGTGTTACGGCCACCAGGTGCATGCCACCGGCTTCTCGGGCGCGCTCGCGATCGAGCGCCGCCCGCGCGGCGCATCGCGAGCCAGCTCGCTCCTACATTTGTTTCGGGCCAATTATTCCTGAGGTATTGGCGCGCGGCCCCTTGGTGCCTGTCTCGATATCGCGTCGTACAAACAAGGCGGTCGCGCGCAAATGCCACAGGCCTCACTGGCCCGAAACAAATGTAGGAGCGAGCTGGCTCGCGATGCGCCGCGCGGGCGGCGCTCGATCTCAGGACCAGCAAATACGTCACGGCTAGCGCCTGCCCGCCCCCAAACCTTCTAAACCCATATCACCCCCACCTATTAACCTGTCTCCCACCTCTATTTAAATCCTAGACTCGGTCCAACCCCGCCCAAGGACCGCCCCGATGCCCGAGACCCTGCTCAGCCCCCGCAACCTCGCCTTCGAACTCTACGAAGTGCTCGACGCCGAAGCCCTGACCCAGCGCCCGCGCTTCGCCGAGCACAGCCGCGAAACCTTCGACGCTGCCCTGACCACCGCCCGCACCATCGCCGAAAAGTACTTCGCGCCCCACAACCGCAAGGCCGACGAAAACGAGCCGCGCTATGTGGACGGCCGCGCCGAGCTGATCCCGGAGGTCAAACCGGCAGTCGATGCCTTCCTCGATGCGGGGTTTCTCAACGCCAACCGCGACTTCGAAGCCGGCGGCATGCAACTGCCCAGCCTGGTCTCGCAAGCCTGCTTCGCCCACTTCCAGGCTGCCAACGCCGGCACCACGGCCTACCCGTTCCTGACCATGGGCGCGGCCAACCTGATCGAGAGCTTCGGCAGCGAGGAGCAAAAGCGCCTGTTCCTGCAGCCGATGATCGAAGGCCGCTACTTCGGCACTATGGCGCTGACCGAACCGCATGCCGGGTCTTCACTGGCCGATATCCGCACCCGCGCCGAACCCGCCGGCGATGGCAGCTACCGGATCAAGGGCAACAAGATCTTCATCTCCGGCGGCGACCACGAACTGTCGGAAAACATCGTGCACATGGTCCTGGCCAAGCTGCCGGACGCACCGCCCGGCGTGAAGGGCATCTCGCTGTTCATCGTGCCCAAGTACCTGGTCAATCCGGATGGCAGCCGTGGCGAACGCAACGACGTGCTGCTGGCTGGCCTGTTCCACAAGATGGGCTGGCGCGGCACCACCTCTACCGCGCTCAACTTCGGTGACAACGGCCAGTGCGTCGGCTACCTGGTCGGCCAGCCGCACCAGGGCCTGGCCTGCATGTTCCAGATGATGAACGAGGCACGTATCGGCGTCGGCATGGGCGCGGTGATGCTCGGTTATGCCGGCTACCTGTATTCGCTGGAGTACGCCCGCCAACGGCCGCAGGGGCGCCTGCCAGACAGCAAGGACCCGCAGAGCCCCGCCGTCCCTATCATTGGGCACAGCGACGTCAAGCGCATGCTGCTGACCCAAAAAGCCTACGTGGAAGGCGCCTTCGACCTGGGCCTGTACGCCGCGCGCCTGTTCGACGACACCCAGACCGCCGACGACCAGAGCACCCGGCAACAGGCCCAGACACTGCTCGACCTGTTGACCCCGATCGTCAAATCCTGGCCCTCGGCGTTCTGCCTCAAAGCTAACGAACTGGCCATCCAGATCCTCGGCGGGCACGGCTACACCCGCGAATACCCGGTCGAGCAGTATTACCGCGACAACCGCCTGAACCCGATCCACGAGGGCACTGAGGGCATCCAGTCACTCGACCTGCTCGGCCGCAAGCTGGCGCAACACAACGGCGCCGGGCTCAAGCATCTGATTCGCCTGATCGCCAGCACGGCCGAGCGCGCCAGCCACCACCCCGGCCTCGATACCCTGCGCCAGCCACTGGAGCAACTGGTCAATCGCCTGCAAGCCGTCACCCTCGCCCTGCTGGGCGATCTGGCCCAGGGCAAGGTCAGCGCCGCCCTGGCCAACTCGGCCCTGTACCTGAAGGCGTTCGGCCATTGCGTGATCGGTTGGCGCTGGCTGGAGCAAGCCATCCACGCTGAACTTGGCCTGCTCAAGGGCAATGCCGCAGACCGCGACTTCTACCAGGGCAAACTGCAGGCCGCCCGTTATTTCCTCACCTGGGAAGTGCCTGGCTGCCATAATGAGCTGGCATTGCTCGAGGCCCGCGACGATACGTGCCTGAGCATGCGAGAGGAGTGGTTCTAGGGGGAGCCACCACTGACTCGGAGGTTCCCGCATGTTCGATTCCAGCGCCCTGCTGCGCCAGCGGTTCGCCGCGCTGCGCAGCACGGCGGAGTTGTTTTCCCTGCGCCATGTGAAACAGTCGCACCAGGCGCTGTCGGTGCGCCGCAATGTTACCGAGCCACCGTTCTTCAGCCAGGACGAGGGCGCCATGCTCACCGTGCGGGTCAATGGCGTGGAGGCTTATGCAGCCACCGCAGACTTGTCCCAGCACGGTCTGCAACAGGCACTCGAACGCGCCGAAGCCCTGGCCCGGCAGCTCGCCGGGCATAGCCTGCTGGACCTGCGCGAGCAACCGGTGACCAGCGCGCGCCACGACCACGTTTCGCCCCACTTCGATCAGCCTTTGCCCAGCCTTGCCGACTGCCTCGGCCTGCTCGCCGCCGAATCGGCCAGCGTGCCCAGCGACAGCCGCCTGGTGGACTGGCAGGCCGGCCTGGGCATGAGCGTGGTCGAGCAAAGCTACCTCAACTCTGCCGGCGCCGAACTGCGCCACGCCCAGCGCTTCCTGTTCCCAGGCCTGAGCGTGACCGCCAGCGACGGCCAGGACAGCCAGAGCCGCAGCCTGGGCCGGGACAACTTCGGCCAGCAGGGCGGTTTCGAGATCGTCGAGCGCTGCGGCCTGGTCGGCGCCGCCAGCCGCGTCGCCGACGAAGCGCTGCAACTGCTGCTGGCACCCAATACACCCAGCGGCCCGCGCGACCTGCTGCTGATGCCCGACCAGATGATGCTGCAGATTCACGAGTCCATCGGCCACCCGCTGGAGATGGACCGCATTCTCGGCGACGAGCGCAACTACGCCGGCACCAGCTTCGTCAAAGCCAGCGACTTCGGCCACCTGCAATACGGCTCGGCGCTGCTCAACGTGACCTTCGACCCTACCATCGACGAAGAGCTGGCCAGCTACAGCTACGACGATGACGGCACCCAGGCCAGCAAGCAATTCCTGATCCGCGACGGCCTGCTGCTGCGCCCATTGGGCGGCGCCCTGTCGCAGTTCCGCTCGGGCCTGGACGGCGTGGCCAACAGCCGTGCCTGTGGCTGGAACCGCGCACCGATCGACCGCATGGCCAACCTCAACATCGAGCCAGGCGACTGCTCGCTGGCACAATTGGTCAAGGGCATCGAGCACGGCATCCTGATGCGCACCAACCGCTCGTGGTCCATCGACGATGCACGCAACAAGTTCCAGTTCGGCTGCGAGTGGGGCCAACTGATCGAGAACGGCGAACTCAAGGGCATCGTCAAAAACCCCAACTACCGCGGCATCTCGGCGCAGTTCTGGCGCAACCTGTCGGCAGTCGGCGACCGCAGCACCTTCCAGGTGCTGGGCACGCCCAACTGCGGCAAAGGCGAACCCAACCAGGTGGTACGGGTCGGCCACGCCTCGCCGGCCTGCGTGTTCCGCCAGATCGACGTATTCGGAGGCGACGCCTGATGAGCGCCACACCCCAGCAACGCTTCGAAACCCTGCTTGGCGCCCTGCGCGACACCCTTCAGGTGGGCGAGCAGTTCACCCTTGGTTACAGCGCCGAACAGTCGCAGTTCATCCGCTTCAACCACGCCCAGGTGCGTCAGGCCGGCGAGGTCAGCCAGGCCAGCGTGCAATTGCGCCTGATGCGTGACGGCCGCCAGGCCGAGCAGCAGATCACCCTGGGCGATGATGCCGTGCTGGACCGCACGCGCCTGGCCGATGCCCTCAGTCAACTGCGCCAGACCCTGCCGCTGTTGCCGGTCGACCCCTACCTGCGCCTGGACGATACCCCATGGCACAGCCATAGCCAGCAGGATCACCCACTGCCGGAACTGGATGAGGTCCTTGCCCTGATCGAACGTGAAGCCGGCGACCTGGACTTGGTCGGTATCTATGCCGCCGGGCCGATCTGTCGCGGTTTCGCCAGCTCGTTCGGCGCCTTCGGCTGGCACCAGGCCAACAGTTTCAACATGGACTGGAGCCTGTTCCACAGCAACGGCCAAGCAGTGAAAGCCAACTATGCCGGGCAGGTGTGGCACGCCGACGACTTCACCGCCCGCCTGCGCCAGGCCCGCGAACAGCTGGCCTTCCTCGGCCGCCCGGCGATTACCTTGAAGCCGGGCAGCTACCGCGCCTACCTGGCGCCTGCGGCCATGGACGAAATTGCCGGCATGCTGTGCTGGGGCGGTTTTTCCGCGCAGGCGCTGGTCACTGGCAACAGCGCCCTGCAGCGTCTGTACAACGGCGATGCCCGCTTGAGCCCGCTGGTCAGCTTCGACGAGCAGGTCAGCGGCTCGCTGAGCCCGGCGTTCTCGGATGAGGGCTCACCGCGCGTCGATGTGCCGCTGATCACCCAAGGCCAGGCCGTACAGCGCTTGATCAGCGCGCGTAGCGCGGCCGAGTTCGCACTGCAGGCCAATGGCGCCGACAGCTACGAGTCGCCCTGCGCCTTGAGCCTGGCGCCGGGTAACCTGGCCAGTGAGGCGATCCTCGAACGGCTTGGCACCGGGCTATATATCAGCAACCTGTGGTACCTGAACTACTCGGACCTGCCAGCGGCGCGCATGACCGGCCTGACCCGCTTTGCCACCTTCTGGGTGGAGAATGGCGAGGTTCAGGGGCCGGTGAGCACCATGCGCTTCGATGACAGCCTGTACAGCCTGCTGGGCAACCAACTGGAAGACTTGACCCGCGAGCGCAAGATGATCCTTTCCACCAGTACCTATGGACAGCGCAGCACCGGGTCGAGTCATTTGCCGGGGGCTCTGGTCAAAGGCCTTACCCTGACATTGTGAAGAAGAGATGTACCTCTTCGCGGGCTCAAGCAGCCCACGAAGAGGTTTCGAAACCGGGCCACACAGAATGCGTGTCCTCGCCGAGCAATATCATAGCCTCCTGACTTTTTGCCTAACCGTACGTTTTTCGAATGGTTTCTATGTCCTTCAACAGCGCCTGTACTCTAGACGAGTTAAGAATTTCAGGTATGGGCTGCAGACGTCTAACAGGCTGGTTCGTTTGTAAAATATTGCTCTTGAATTCAGAAAGTGCCGCCTGAAGTTTCGTTTCATGCGCAACCGTCATCCCGGTGTAAAACAGGCTAACTTCGCTGCGACCCCGACTGGAAGTTGGCAGCGTTTGGTAAATAGAAATATGCCTGGAAGCTTGCCCTTTCACTACAGCGCCAATGACACTTTCTACAGCTTGGGCTGAAACACCAGCCGCCAAACCTGGATTTTCCAATACGGTCTGTTTCATGTATTTATCAAAAGACCTTGAAAAAAAACTAGCCGTTTTATTTGCAATAGAATCAAACTGAATCGCCCCGGAACTCAGCCCAGCCATCCCACTCGACAAAAAGCGCTTATCCAAATACCCGAAATTGAATTCACTGCCATCCAAAGACTTGATCACTGCGGAGCTGCCGTGCAATTTTATTGCTAGGCTATTCATTTTCCCCAGCTGTTGACCTGCTAAGAATTGAAGATTAGGAACTCCAGCCCGTCCGCTCGGATCAATAAGATTGATGGGGTCTCCTCGACAATAAGCGTAGCCATTAGTACCTGCCAAGGTGAAGGGGCCAGATTTATCGGGCGAGCAGAAGCGTCGAAGGTTGGGACTGTAAAAACGCTCGCCATTACCTAGCACGTAGGTCTTCTGCAGGGGTACGCAGTGCTCACCATTAAAGCCCAAAACAAGCTCACGCCCTTTAGC
Organism: Pseudomonas sp. 39004; assembly: GCF_028682155.1. NCBI lineage: Bacteria > Pseudomonadati > Pseudomonadota > Gammaproteobacteria > Pseudomonadales > Pseudomonadaceae > Pseudomonas > Pseudomonas sp. 39004. Next base: position 25,856 of record NZ_JANIAG010000005.1, on the reverse strand, counting down.
CACTCCGTCGCAGCCGTAAGCGTCGTAACAGAGCACCTGATAGCCTGTATCAGTACTGATCACCCTGATCACTGATGTAGAAACGTCTGTCGCCATCAATTGCCTACGACCTCTGTCGCTCAGCGCAAGCGGTATTCGACCAGACCGCAGAACGCGTTCAGCCCCTCTATCGCCCATCAGCACGCACAAGTACCCATTTTGATAAAAAAAAAGCATGTGATCAGCCCTCGCCAGCTCAGTCCCGCGTCCCCTCGCATGCAGTCGTGAGGTGGTAACCTGCATGCCATCACACCGCCTTCTACAATCAACCTATATCGTCGAGGGTTCAACTAGCAAAAGTGATGGGGCCACCTGATTTATCTGGCGCAACGTAATGCAGTCACAGTCCAGAAACCCGCTATGTTCCAAGGAGATTTCACCGCCATTCACATTGGCACGTGAGACTGCCTAGGCCAACCCAGGACATGATTTGAGGATCAAATGCCCGAACGCACCCCGCTCGACCCCGTCACCGCCCGCTGGATCCCGTGGGTAGTGGCCATCGCTTTCTTCATGCAGTCCCTGGACGGCACCATCCTCAACACCGCGCTGCCGGCCATGGCCCGCTCGCTGGAAGAGGACCCGCTGCGCATGCAAGGCGTGATCATCGCCTACATGCTCACCGTGGCCTTGCTGATCCCCGCCTCCGGCTGGATCGCCGACCGCTTCGGCACCAAGCGCATCTTCTTCAGCGCCATCCTGCTGTTCAGCTTCGGCTCGCTGCTGTGCGCGGCCGCCAACAGCCTGGGCTTTCTGATTTTGGCGCGGGTCGTCCAGGGCCTGGGCGGCGCGCTGATGCTGCCGGTCGGGCGGCTGGTGGTGCTGCGCGCCTATCCACGCACCGAACTGGTGCGCATCATGAGTTTCATCACCATCCCCGGCCTGCTCGGCCCCCTGCTCGGCCCCACGGTCGGCGGCTGGCTGGTGGAGATCCTCAGCTGGCACTGGATCTTCCTGCTCAACCTGCCGGTGGGCGCCATCGGTTGCTATGCCGTGTGGAAGTTCATCCCCGACCTGCGCGGTGCCGAGCGCACCAGCTTCGATGGCCCGGGTTTTCTGCTGTTCGGCGCGGCGATGGTGCTGATCACCATCGCCATGGAAGGCCTGGGCGAGTTGCACCTGCCGCACCTGCGGGTGATGTTGCTGCTGTTCGCCGGCATGGCCTGCCTGGCCGCGTACTGGCTGCGTGCCGGGCGCGACCCAGAGCCGCTGTTCTCGCCCAGCCTGTTCCGTGTACGCACCTTTGCCATCGGCATCCTCGGTAACCTGTTCGCCCGCCTGGGCAGCGGTGCCCTGCCGTTCCTGGTGCCCTTGCTGTTGCAGGTGGCGTTGGGCTATTCGCCGGCCCAGGCCGGCATGAGCATGATCCCGCTGGCAGCGGCGGCGATGCTCGCCAAGTCCATCGCCCGGCCGCTGATCGAGCGCCTTGGCTACCGCATCATCCTCACCGGCAACACCCTGCTGCTGGGGATGCTGCTGGCCAGCCTGGGGCTGATCGACGAACAGACCCCCTACGCCGTACTGCTGATACACCTGGGCCTGCTCGGCGCGGTCAACTCCATGCAGTTCACGGCCATGAACACGGTGACCCTGATCGACCTCGACGATGCCAGCGCCAGCAGCGGCAACAGCCTGCTATCGGTGGTCGCCCAGCTGGCCCTGAGCCTGGGCGTGGCCTGCGCCGGGGCATTGCTCGGCGGCTTCACCGCCGCGGGCAGTGCCGATGGCGTGGAAAGCACCTTGGGGGCGTTCCAGCTGACTTTCGTCACCATCGGCATCATGTCGATGCTGGCAGCGGCGATCTTCCTGCAACTGGCGCCGACAGACGGAAGGCGTGCCCGTCGTCCGGAACAACACATGGAGTCGTAGGGCGAATGGCCATGAGGCTGGTAGACTGTGCGGCATTTTTCGCTTCGCTACACAGGCCCGCCTCGTGACCACCGAAACCACCGCCTTTGCCACTCTGCCGCTGTCCGCCGCCATGCTGGCCAACCTGGACGCCCTCGGCTATGCCTCGATGACGCCGATCCAGGCCCAGAGCCTGCCGGTCATCCTCAGGGGCCAGGACCTGATCGCCCAGGCCAAGACCGGCAGCGGCAAGACCGCTGCGTTCGGCATCGGCCTGCTGAACCCGATCAACCCGCGTTACTTCGGTTGCCAGGCACTGGTGTTGTGCCCGACCCGCGAACTGGCTGACCAGGTCGCCAAAGAGCTCCGCCGCCTGGCCCGTGCCGAGGACAACATCAAGATCCTGACCCTGTGTGGCGGCGTCTCGCTCGGCCCGCAGATCGCCTCGCTGGAGCACGGTGCGCACATCATCGTCGGCACCCCAGGGCGCATCCAGCAGCACCTGGAAAAGGGCACGCTGGTACTCGACGGGCTCAACACCCTGGTGCTGGACGAAGCCGACCGCATGCTCGACATGGGCTTCTTCGACGCCATCGCCAGCATCATCGGCAAGACCCCGGCGCGTCGCCAGACCCTGCTGTTCTCGGCCACCTACCCGGCCGGCATCGAGCAACTGGCCGCAGACTTCATGCGCAAGCCGCAGCAGGTCAAGGTCGAAAGCCTGCACACCGACAACCAGATCGAACAACGCTTCATCGAAATCGACGCACAGCAGCGCCTGGATGCGGTGACCCGCGTGCTCGGCCACTACCGCCCACAATCGTGCGTGGCGTTCTGCTTCACCAAGCAGCAGTGCGAAGACGTGGTCGCCCACCTCACGGCCAAAGGTATCGTCGCCCAGGCCCTGCACGGTGACCTCGAACAGCGCGACCGCGACCAGGTGCTGGCGATGTTCGCCAACCGCAGCAGCTCGGTGCTGGTGGCGACCGACGTGGCCGCACGCGGCCTGGACATCGACGGCCTGGACATGGTGCTCAACGTCGAACTGGCGCGGGATGCCGAAATCCATGTGCACCGCGTCGGCCGCACCGGCCGTGCGGGTGAGAAAGGCGTTGCGGTCAGCCTGGTGGCCCCGGCCGAAGGGCATCGCGCCCAGGCCATCGAGGCACTGCAGAAGAGCCCGTTGCGCTGGGACCAGCTCGACAGCCTGAAAAACAAGGGCGGTGAGCCGCTGCTGCCGGTGATGAGCACCTTGTGCATCGCTGCCGGACGCAAGGACAAGCTGCGCCCGGGTGACATCCTGGGGGCGCTGACCGGTGATGCCGGCATCCCGGGCAAGCAAGTGGGCAAGATCGCCATCTTCGACTTCCAGGCCTTTGTGGCGGTAGAGCGAGCACTGGCCAAGCAGGCCATGCAGCGGCTGAACAGCGGCAAGATCAAGGGCCGCGTTCTGAAAGTTCGTATTCTCTGAAATCCTTTGGGGTCGCTTTGCGGCCCGTTCGCGACACAAGGCCGCTCCTACAGGGGCATGCATATCCCTGTACGCGAAAGGGCTGCGCAAAAGCCCCAGCAATCTCCAAGAGGTACCCCGTGCATTCCACCGACGTGATCATCCTCGGCGCCGGCGCCGCCGGCCTGATGTGCGCCCAGCTCAGCGCCCGCCGTGGCCGCCGGGTGCTGCTGCTCGACCACGCCAACAAGCCAGGCAAGAAGATCCTCATGTCCGGCGGCGGGCGCTGCAACTTCACCAACATGTACACCGAGCCGGCCAACTTCCTCTCGCACAATGCGCACTTCTGCAAGTCGGCCCTGGCCCGCTACACCCAGTGGGACTTCATCGAGCTGGTGGCCAAGCACGGCGTGCCCTACCACGAGAAAAAGCTCGGCCAGCTGTTCTGCGACAACAAGGCCAGCGACATCCTCAACATGCTGCTGGCCGAGTGCGACGAGGCCGGTGCCGAGTTGCGCATGGACACCAGCATCTCGCACATCGAAAAGACCGAAACCGGCTACCTGCTGCAAACCAGTGCCGGGCAGTTTGCCTGCCAGTCGTTGGTGATCGCCACCGGCGGCCTGTCGATCCCGACCCTGGGCGCCAGCGGTTTCGGCTACCAGGTGGCTCGCCAGTTCGGCCACACCCTGCTGCCGACCCGCGCCGGGCTGGTGCCCTTCACCATCACCGAGCCCCAACTCAAGGCACTGTGCACAGAACTGTCGGGTACCTCGCTGGACTGCACCGCCAGCTGCAACGGCACCCATTTCCGCGAAAACCTGCTGTTTACCCACCGCGGCCTGAGTGGCCCGGCGATCCTGCAGATTTCTTCATTCTGGGAGGCGGGCGACACGGTGGAGATCAACCTGCTGCCCGACCGTGACGCCCTGACCTGGCTGCAACAGCAGCAGGCCGAGCGCGCCAATGCAGAACTCAAGACCGTGCTCGGCGAAGTGTTCACCCGCAAGCTGGCCAACCTCTTGGCCGAGCAGTGGTTCGAATCGAAGCCGATGAAGCAGTACACTCCGGCCGAACTGGCGCAGATCGCCGACAAACTGGCGGCCTGGCAGGTGGTACCTGCCGGCACCGAGGGCTATCGCACCGCCGAAGTGACCCTAGGCGGCGTGGATACCCGCGAGGTGTCGTCCAAGACCATGGAGTCGCTCAAGAGCCCAGGGTTGTACTTCATTGGCGAGGTGCTGGATGTGACCGGCCACCTGGGCGGGTTCAATTTCCAGTGGGCGTGGGCATCGGCTAACGCAGCGGCACAGTTCGTGTAGAGTAGAATCCATTCAGCAGCACGGAACGCTTCTTGCTGGTCCGTGCGGCAATGTATTCATTCGATCACAGCCCAAGGCCATCATGTCATCGAGCTCGTTCCGTCAGTCACTGCGTCGCCTGTGGGGCCAAGACAAGTTCAGCTATAGCATCCGGGTAACGGTCGCCCTCACCGGCAGCATGGCCTTGTGCTGGTACCAGGATGAAATGGCCCTGCTGATCCCGTTGTTCCTGGGCATCATCGCCAGCGCACTGGCCGAGACCGACGACAGTTGGCAGGGCCGCCTCAGTGCCCTGGCTGTGACCCTGGTGTGCTTTGCCATCGCCGCCCTGGCCGTCGAGCTGCTGTTCCCCTACCCGTGGGTGTTCGCCATTGCCCTGGCCCTGGCGGCGTTCGGCCTGACCATGCTTGGCGCCTTGGGCGAGCGCTATGGCGCAATCGCCTCGGCAACGCTGATCACGGCGGTGTACACCATGATCGGCGTGGACCAACGCGGCGGCCTGGTCACCGACTTCTGGCACGAGCCGATGCTGCTGGTGGCGGGCGCGGCCTGGTACGGCCTGCTGTCGGTGCTATGGCAGGCGCTGTTCTCCAACCAGCCGGTGCAGCAAAGCCTGGCCAAGCTGTTTTTCGAGCTGGGGCGCTACCTCAAGCTCAAGGCCAACCTGTTCGAGCCGATCCGCCACCACGACCTGGAGGCCCGCCGCCTGGAGCTGGCCCAGCAAAACGGCAAGGTGGTCGCGGCGCTCAATGCCGCCAAGGAAATCATCCTGCACCGGGTCGGCAACAGCCAGCCAAATTCCAAGGTCAGCCGCTACCTGAAGCTGTACTTCCTGGCCCAGGACATCCACGAGCGGGTGAGCGCCTCGCACTATCCCTACAACGCCCTGGCCGAAGCGTTCTTCCACAGCGACGTGATGTTCCGCTGCCAGCGCCTGCTGCGCCATCAAGGCTCGGCCTGCCAGGACCTGGCGCGCTCGATCCGAATGCGTCAGCCGTTTGTCCTCGACAGCCGATTTGCCGACACCCTGGAAGACCTCAACGCCTCCCTGGAGCACCTGCGCAACCAGAACAACCCTGCCTGGCGCAGCCTGCTGCGCTCGCTGCGGGCCCTGGCGGCCAACCTGGCCACCCTGGACCGCCTGCTGGGCGCCGCCAGCAACCCGGACAGCCTGGCCGATGCCAGTGACAGCAGCCTGCTCGACCGTTCGCCACGCTCCCTGAAGGATGTCTGGAGCCGCCTGCGCACCCAGCTCACACCCACCTCGCTACTGTTCCGCCATGCCTTGCGCCTACCCTTGGCGCTGTCGATCGGCTACGGCATGGTGCACCTGATCCACCCCACCCAGGGCTACTGGATCATCCTCACCACACTGTTCGTCTGCCAACCCAACTACGGTGCCACCCGGCGCAAGCTGGTGCAGCGGATTTTCGGCACGGCCATCGGCCTCACAGTCGGCTGGGCGCTGTTCGACCTGTTCCCCAACCCGATCATCCAGTCGATGTTCGCCGTGGTCGCCGGGGTGGTGTTCTTCGTCAACCGGACTACCCGTTACGCCCTGGCCACGGCGGCGATCACCTTGATGGTGCTGTTCTGCTTCAACCAGATCGGCGACGGCTACGGCCTGTTCCTGCCACGCCTGTTCGACACCCTGGTGGGCAGCCTGATCGCCATTCTGGCGGTGTTCCTGTTCCTGCCCGACTGGCAGGGCCGGCGCCTGAACAAGGCGTTGGCCAACACCTTGGCCTGCGCCAGCGTGTACCTGCGCCAGATCATGCAGCAGTATGCCCATGGCAAGCGCGACGACCTCGCCTACCGCCTGGCCCGGCGCAACGCCCACAACGCCGATGCAGCCCTGTCCACCACGCTGGCGAACATGCTCATGGAGCCGGGGCACTTCCGTAAGGAGGCGGACGTCGGCTTCCGCTTCCTGGTGTTGTCGCATACCCTGCTCAGCTACCTTTCCGGGCTGGGCGCGCACCGTGATACCGCCCTGCCGGCGGAGGTTCAGGAGCAATTGATCGAGGGCGCCGGGCAAAGCCTGGCCAACAGCCTGGACGAAATCGCCAACGGCCTGGCAGCGCGGCTACCGGTCGCCATCCACAGTGATGCTGAAGAGGCGCTGGCCAACGACCTGGAGCAGATGCCGGAAGAGCTGGATGAACATCAGCGGCTGGTGCAGACCCAGCTGGCGCTGATCTGCCGGCAACTGGCGCCGTTGCGCACGCTGGCGGCGCACCTGGTCAAGGAAAGCCCTACGGGCTGAGTGCTTTGTGGCCTGGGTCAAAAACCATGCTGGCGCAGCAGGCGCGCATAGCTGCCATCCGCCTTCATCGCCGCTATCGCCCGCTCGAAACGTTCGACGATCTGCTGGTGCTGGGGGTGTTTCAGGCTGACCAGAATATGCAGGCTGTTCTCCCCCAGAGGCGGCTCGACCATCTCCACGCCATCGCGCACCGCCTGCGGTTCACGTTGCAGGTTGTAACGGGCCACGTATTCATCCTCCACCGCCAGGTTCACCCGGCCGGCCGCCAGCATGCGCACGGCCGACGAGAAGTTGCGCACCGCCACCTTGTGCAAGCGGGTGTCGCTGTCGAATTCAGGTGAATAGGCATAATCGCGCACCACGGCGATGCTGTAGGGGTACAAGTCGGACGCCTGCTGGTAGGCGAAGGCCTCACCCTTGCGTTTGAGCAGGCGAATCTTGTTGTTCAGATAAGCGTTGGAAAAATGCCCGATGCGTGTACGTGAGTCGTTGTACCAGGCATTGATCAACACGTCGTAGCGCCCTTCGCTCACGCCCATCAAGGCCCGTGCCCATGGCGCCTCCTCGAACCCGCTGGCGTAACCGGCCCGGGTCAGTGCGGTGGTAACGATGCTGGTCGCCAAACCGCCGCCCGGCATGCTTGCATCGGTGAACGGTGGCCATTTGTCTGCCACCAGCCGCAGCTTGTCTTCACCCAGGGCTGGCGCAGCCAGCAGGGCTGCCAGCAATCCCAGAACACCAAGCAGTGGCCGCATGCTCAAGTCCTTTTGCAATGGAGGGCGCACACTGTGTAGGCGGCCTTCGCCGCGACTGCGGATGAGAGTACACAAAGCCATGGCTCACGGCAGCGGACAATAGTGTCATTTTGCCTCTATTTTGGCCGAGGCGCGCAGGCAATGCCCTGCAGCAATCATCCACTCGTCCACAGCCCCGGGATTTGCGATGATCGACGGCCCATTCAAGGAGTTCGCCAATGTCTATCGACTGGCTCTGCAAGCACCACACCGACCTGAGCAAGGACCAGCTCTACGCCATCCTGCAATTGCGCACCGAAGTGTTCGTGGTCGAGCAGCGCTGCAGTTACCAGGAAGTCGATGGCCAGGACCTGGCCGGCGATACCCTGCACTTGATGGCGTGGCAGGACGACAAGCTGGTGGCCTACCTGCGCCTGCTCGACCCGCAATCCCAGGGCGGTGATGTGGTGATCGGGCGCGTGGTGACCTCACCGGCGGCGCGTGGGCTGAAGCTTGGGCATGCGTTGCTGCTGAAAGGGCTGGAGGCTGCCGAACATTGCTGGCCGGGGACGCCGGTGTATCTGTCGGCGCAGGCGCATCTGCAAGGGTTTTACGCAGGGCATGGGTTCGAAGCGGTTGGCGAGCAATACCTGGAGGATGACATACCGCATATCGGCATGCGTAAGGGCTGAGAAAGCCGGGGCGCTTTGCGCCCCCACAATCACCGATACCCCAGCACTTCTCGGATCTGCCGCAAATGCTGGATGATCCACTGCTTGTCGATCGCGCCCCAGTCATGAATGCGGTAGTGCCCGGCATGATTGCGCGCGCCCTCCTGCTGCTCGAACTCGCAGATGATATCCAGGTCTGCCAGAGCGGCGATGGTGTCCTGGGCGGTGCGCCGTGGCATGCCGGTGGCCTCCATCAGGGTCGGCACGCTGGTCGCAGTCTGGCTGTCGATCAGCCAGGCCACGTACAGGCGCCGGTAGAAGCTGCTCTTGGTCTTGCTCACTTCCATGCTGCGTGGTCCTTAACAGTTGCCCGGCAGCTCCCGATAGGTCAGGTAGACGCGCAGGTCGAATTCCAGTTGGTGGTAGTCCGGCTCCATGTGCTGACAGAGCTGGTAAAACGCCTTGCTATGGTCGCGCTCACGCAGGTGCGCCAACTCGTGCACCACGATCATGCGCAGAAACTGCGGCGCGGCCTCCTTGAACAAGGAGGCGATGCGGATTTCCTTCTTCGCCTTGAGCTTGCCACCCTGAACCCGCGATACCGCCGTGTTGAGCCCCAGGGCACGGTGGGTCAGGTCGAGGCGGTTGTCGAACAGCACCTTGTCCAGGCCGGGCGCGCTGCGCAGGTACTGCTGGCGCAAGTCCTGGGCATAACTGTACAACGCCTTGTCGCTCTGCACGTCATGGCGGTCGGAGTAGCGACGCTGCAGGTAGTCCCCCAGGCGGTCGCTGTCGATCATCTGCCGTACCTGCTCCTGCAGGTGCGGCGGGTAAGCTTGCAAGTAACGTAATACGGTCATGGCACTGCATTCGGCGGGGCGAATGGCGATTCTAGCCAATCATGGCCGGGGCCAGGAGAAAATCGCCGGGAAGCCGCTGGCATCCGCCGCCGTCATCGGGTGTGCCACCAGAAACCCCTGCACGTAGGCACAGCCATTGGCCTTGAGCCAGTCGGCCTGGGCCGGGGTTTCCACGCCTTCGGCTATCACCGTGATGCGGTAGTCGGCGCACAAGCCGATCACACTGCGTACCAGCGCGGCGTCTACCGCAGAGCCCGGCAAGCGCGCAACCAGGTGGCGGTCAAGCTTGAGGGTGTCGATCGGCAAGTCACGCAGCATACGCAACGAGCAGTCACCCGCGCCAAAATCATCCAGCGCCACCCGCACGCCCAGTTCGCGCAGGCGGTGTATCTGCTTCACGGCCGCGTCGATGTTGTACATCAACGACGTCTCTGCCACCTCGACCTCTAGCTGCGCCGGGTCCAGCTGGTAGTCCTGGATCACCCGCTGCAGCTCATCGACCAGGCCCGGCATGACGAACTGGGCGCGGCTCAGGCTGATGCCCAGCACCAGCCCCTGGGCAAAACGATCGCACCAGGCCTGGCGCTGGGCCGCGCCCTGGCGATAGATCCAGCTGGCCAGCCGGTTGATCAGCCGCGCCTCTTCCAGCAAGGGGATGAACAGCCCCGGTGGCACATCGCCGACACTGGGGTGCTGCCAGCGCAGCAACGCCTCGAAACCGCGCAGGTGGCCGTCGGCAAAAGCCACCTGGGGCTGATACACCAGGCTGAAATCGTGCTGCTCGATAGCGGCGCGCACGCTGTCTTCGAGCATCAGCCGTGACCGCGCCCGGCCATTGAGCTCCTGGTCATAGAAGCGATACTGCTGCCGCCCGGCCTGCTTGGCCGCATACATCGCCGCATCGGCAGCCCGCAGCAGGCCTTCGACGGTTGCGCCGCAGTCGGGAAAGGTGGCGATGCCAATGCTGACCCCAAGGCATACATCCAGCCCTTCTATCTGCTGGCTGATCGAAACGCGCTCGAGCAGTCGCTCGGCGTAACGCCCGGCCTGCTCGGGGTACGGCAGGCTGTCGAACAACGCCGTGAACTCGTCACCGCCCATCCGCGCCAATAACGCCTCGCTGCCCAGGCAGTCCTTGAGCTGTTCTGCCACCCAGCGCAGCACGCGATCGCCCGCCTCATGGCCCAACGAATCGTTGATCCGCTTGAAGCCATCCAGGTCCATGTACATCAGCGCCTGGGCCTTGTCCGAACGCTCGTTGCGCAGCAGCACGCCCTCGGCAGACTGATAGAAGCCGCGGCGGTTGAGCAGGCCGGTGAGTGGGTCGGTCACCGCCTGGTACTCAAGCTGTTGGTGCAGGTTGCGCACCACCGACATGTCCAGCACGGTCACCACCATCGCTTGCTGATCGGCCGGCAACGGCGCACAGGACAGCGCGACCGGCACCAGTTGGCCACCCAGGGTGCGCAACTGGGCATCGTGCACGCGAAAGATCTGCCGCCCCAGGTAGGCCTGGTAGAAGTCCGACTCGTTCCACAGATTGGCATTGGCCATCTGCACCAGATCAAGCAACTGGGCGCCCTGCAATTGCTCCACCGCAGCGGCCAGCAAGCGTGAAATGGCCGGGTTGGCGAAACTGATGGTACCTGCGGCATTCACCACCAGAATGCCTTCTGCAGCGTTCTCCAGAATCGAGGCGTTGAATGCCCTCGCCGCTTCCAGCTCGCGACTCAGGCGTTGCAGCATGCGCCGGTTACGCTGCTGGTCGAGCAGGGCCTGGACCTTGGGCTTGAGAATTTGCGGGTCGAACGGCTTGAACATGTAGTCCACGGCGCCACTGGCGTAACCCTTGAGCACAGCGGCATCGGACTGCTCGTTGGCGGTGAGGAAAATGATCGGCGTCAGCCGTGTGCGCTGGCTGCCACGCATCAGCCGAGCGACTTCGAAGCCGTCCATTTCCGGCATTTGTACATCCAGCAAAACCAGGTCGACGTCGTGTTCGAGCAAGGCGCTCAAGGCTTCTGTCCCTGAACTTGCAGTCAACACTTGCCAATCCTGCCGGGCCAGCAAGGCCCGCATGCTGATGAGGTTTTCGGGGTAATCGTCTACTACCAGCAGAACCGAGCTGCCATCCACTGGCTGAGGTTGAGGGTGAGCGCCATCCATGCTGCTTCTCTATTTGTGACCGACTTCACATCGCGGTTGGATCCGATAACTACTCTAGACCCGAGTTTGTAACAAGTAATGCAATCAGAACGCTATCAGTGCCTAAACTGTACGGTAGCCGACTAACGGTTGCTCTGCCGTGAATATCTGCGCGCTTGAGCGCAGGCATAAAAAAACCCGCATCGCTGCGGGTTTTTTCAGTGCGGCCTGCGAATCAGTTGACCTTGGCGGCCAACTCACCTTTCAGGTAGCGCTGGTACATGCCTTCCAGGGAGATCGGTTTGATCTTGGAGGCATTGCCGGCAGTACCGAAGGCTTCGTAACGGGCGATGCACACGTCACGCATGGCCTTGACGGTTTCACCGAAGAACTTGCGCGGGTCGAACTCACTTGGGTTCTGCGCCATCAGGCGACGCATGGCACCGGTGGACGCCAGACGCAGGTCGGTGTCGATGTTGACCTTGCGCACGCCGTGCTTGATGCCTTCGACGATCTCTTCGACCGGTACACCGTAGGTCTCTTTGATGTCGCCGCCGTACTGGTTGATGATCGCCAGCCACTCTTGCGGTACCGAGGACGAACCGTGCATGACCAGGTGGGTGTTGGGGATGCGCTTGTGGATTTCCTTGATGCGGTCGATCGCCAACACGTCACCGGTAGGTGGCTTGGTGAACTTGTACGCACCGTGGCTGGTACCGATGGCGATGGCCAGGGCATCGACCTGGGTCTTCTTGACGAAGTCGGCCGCTTCTTCCGGGTCGGTCAGCATCTGGCTGTGGTCCAGCACGCCTTCGGCGCCGATACCGTCTTCTTCACCCGCCATGCCGGTTTCCAGCGAACCCAGGCAGCCCAGCTCGCCTTCTACCGAAACGCCACAGGCGTGTGCCATGGCAACTGTCTGCTGGGTAACGCGGACGTTGTACTCATAGTCGGTCGGGGTCTTGCCGTCTTCGCCCAGCGAGCCGTCCATCATCACCGAGCTGAAGCCCAGCTGGATCGAACGCTGGCACACGTCAGGGCTGGTGCCGTGGTCCTGGTGCATGCACACCGGGATGTGCGGGAATTCTTCGATGGCGGCCAGGATCAGGTGACGCAGGAAGGGTGCACCGGCGTACTTGCGGGCACCGGCCGAAGCCTGGACGATCACGGGGGAATCGGTCTTGTCGGCCGCTTCCATGATGGCGCGCATCTGCTCGAGGTTGTTGACGTTGAAAGCTGGAACGCCGTAACCGAACTCGGCGGCGTGGTCCAGCATCTGGCGCATGCTAATGAGTGCCATTGTGTATCTCTCTCCCGACAAGCGTCGTTTGTTTCGTGCAAGCCTGCCGCAGGGGCGGTTGCTGTTCAAGTAGTGTGGGCCACCATGGCGGCCCGGCCAGTCACGGTGCCTTGCAGCCCCGCCCAATCAGATCGTTGGTTGCCACCCAGTACACCAGGCCTTCTTCGCCCTTGGTGTGGAAGGCCAGCATGCCATCGCTGTACATCGCCCCCGACGCGCTCGGCTCGGATTTGAGCCGGTAGACCTGGTCGCCGCCACCGAGGCGGACGTCGACCGAGTCCTGCTGCGGGTCAGCGAAGCGCCACAGCACCTCGGCCTGGCTGTCACAGACCCAACGGGTCCAGTCGTCTGCCGGGGCGGGTTGCGCCGGCTGCAGCAGTGAGCATCCTGCCAGTGTCGCCAGGGCCATCAAGGCCATCAGCGCTTTCATTACGTATCCTCTAGATGACCACACAACGGTCGCTTGGTTGCCTGCTCCGACGAAGCGCATCGGTTCAAGGGCAGCCTGGAGCCTTGCGCTGGTGGTCTTCGTCATACTTCTCCAGGCCTTCAGGGCCCACGCGCTTGTTGATGACCGGCACGGTTTCGGCCTGCCACTCGGACTGGTAGCAACCGCCCTTGGGCGGCTGCGCCGGGTCATCGTCCGAAGAGGGGCTGCCGGAGCAGGCGCTCAGCAGGCCGGCCAGGATCATCACAGGCAATTGCTTGACCATCAGGTCGCTCCCTTTGCCAGGCGCCGCCATTGTCAGGCTTTAGCCCGCTCTTCCAGGATCGCCACAGCCGGCAGTACCTTGCCCTCGACGAACTCGAGGAAGGCACCACCACCGGTAGAAATGTAGGAGATTTCCTTGCTGACGCCATATTTGTCGATGGCCGCCAGGGTGTCACCGCCACCGGCGATGGAGAACGCAGGGCTTTCGGCGATGGCCTTGGCCAGCACCTTGGTGCCATTGCCGAACTGGTCGAACTCGAACACGCCGACCGGGCCGTTCCACAGGATGGTCTTCGACGACTTCAGCAGCTCGGCGAAATTGGCTGCAGTCTGTGGGCCGATGTCCAGGATCATGTCGTCAGCAGCAACGTCGGCGATAGCCTTGACGGTGGCTTCGGCGCTTTCGGCGAATTCCTTGGCGACCACCACGTCGACTGGCAGCGGCACGCTGACCTTGGCGGCGATGGCTTTTGCGGTGTCGACCAGGTCAGGCTCATACAGCGACTTGCCCACAGGGTGACCAGCAGCGGCCAGGAAAGTGTTGGCAATACCGCCACCAACGATCAGTTGGTCGCAGACGCTGCTCAGGCTGTTCAGCACGTCCAGCTTGGTGGAAACCTTGGAGCCGGCAACGATGGCCGCCATCGGCTTGGCCGGGGCTTTCAGCGCCTTGCCCAGGGCATCCAGCTCGGCAGCCAGCAGCGGGCCAGCAGCGGCGACCTTGGCGAACTTGGCCACGCCATGGGTCGAACCCTCGGCGCGGTGGGCAGTACCAAAGGCGTCCATCACGAACACGTCGCACAGGGCAGCGTATTGCTGCGCCAGTTCGTCGGCGTTCTTTTTCTCGCCCTTGTTGAAGCGCACGTTCTCGAACAGCACCAGGTCACCGGCCTTGACCTCGACACCGTTCAGGTAGTCGGCGACCAGCGGCACGTCTCGGCCCAGGGCCTTGCTCAGGTACTCGGCGACCGGCTTGAGGCTGTTTTCGGCCGAGAATTCACCTTCGGTAGGGCGGCCCAGGTGCGAGCAGACCATTACCGCCGCACCCTTTTCCAGGGCCAGCTTGATGGTCGGCAGCGCTGCCAGGATACGCGCGTCGCTGGTTACCACACCGTCCTTCACAGGCACGTTGAGGTCTTCGCGGATCAGTACGCGTTTACCTTGCAGGTCGAGGTCGGTCATCTTCAACACGGTCATGAATGCAGTCCTTCAGGGCTGTTTGTTGCGGGTTGGGTGAACGACGTGCAGATAGTGTTCGGCGACGTCGAGCATACGGTTGGCGAACCCCCATTCGTTGTCGAACCAGGCCAGCAGGTTCACCAGGCGGGGGCCTGAAACACGGGTCTGGCTGGCATCGACGATCGCCGAATGCGGGTCGTGGTTGAAATCACAGCTGGCGTGGGGCAGCTCGGTGTAGGCCAGCAATCCTTTGAGCGGGCCTTCCAGCGCTGCCTCGCGCAGCACCCGGTTGACCTCGGCGGCACTGGTGTCGCGGGCGGTCTGCAGGGTGATGTCCAGGCACGACACGTTGACGGTCGGCACGCGTACCGCTTTGGCCTGGATTCGCCCGGCAAGTTCCGGCAGCAACCGCTCGATGCCGCGTGCCAGCCCGGTGGACACCGGGATCACCGACTGAAACGCCGAACGCGTGCGGCGCAGGTCTTCGTGGTGGTAGGCGTCGATCACCGGCTGGTCGTTCATCGCCGAGTGGATGGTGGTGATCTGCACGTATTCGATGCCGAACGCCTGGTCCAGCACGCGCAACAGCGGCACGCCGCAGTTGGTGGTGCACGACGCGTTGGACACCAGGCGCTCGCTGCCGGTCAGGCACGCCTGGTTGATGCCGTAGACCACCGTGGCGTCCACGTCCGCCTCACTGGCCATGGGCTGCGAGAACAGTACCCGTGGCGCGCCGGCATCCAGAAAACGCTGGCCATCGGCGCGGGTGTTGTAGGCGCCGGAGCACTCCAGCACCAGGTCGATGCCCAGGGCGGCCCAGTCGATGCCTTCCGGGGTGGCACTGCGCATTACCTTCACGCAGTCACCATTGATATGCAGACAATCGCCGTCGACCTTCACCTCACCGGGGAAACGCCCGTGGGTGGAGTCGAAGCGTGTCAGGTATTCAAGGCTGGCCTGATCGGCCAGGTCGTTCAGCGCGACAATCTCGAAACCGGCCTTCGCCCCCCGCTCGAACAACGCGCGCAGGACACAGCGGCCGATGCGGCCATAACCGTTGAGTGCAACTTTGTAGGGACGCGGGTGGGACATAGGTAGCTCTTGAACTCCGGCGGTTGAACGGAGCCGCCATGCGGCCCATTCGCGGCACAAGGCCGCTCCCACAGGGTACTGCGGTTTATGCAGATCCTCTGGGAGCGGCCTTGTGCCGCGAATGAGGGCCTGCGGCCCTCACTTTGCCTGTATCAGTCTTCCAGCAGCTCTTCGGCGGTACCCAGGATGTTCTCCAGGGTGAAGCCGAACTCTTCGAACAGGGCAGAGGCCGGGGCCGACTCACCGTAGGTGGTCATGCCGATGATACGACCTTCCAGGCCGACGTACTTGTACCAGAAGTCGGCATGGGCAGCTTCGATGGCGATGCGCGCGCCCACTTCCAGTGGCAGTACCGACTGCTTGTAGGCAGCGTCCTGGGCATCGAACACGCTGGTGCACGGCATGGAGACCACGCGGGCCTTGCGGCCCTGCTCGGTCAGCTTGTCGAAGGCCTGAACCGCCAGGCCCACTTCGGAACCGGTGGCAATCAGGATCAGCTCAGGCTCGCCAGCGCAGTCCTTGAGGATGTAGCCACCGCGGCTGATGTCGGCGATCTGCTGGGCGTCGCGGTCCTGGTGCTGCAGGTTCTGGCGCGAGAAGATCAGCGCCGATGGGCCGTCGTTGCGCTCCAGGGCGTTTTTCCAGGACACGGCCGCTTCGACCGCGTCGGCTGGGCGCCAGGTGTCCAGGTTCGGCGTGCTGCGCAGGCTGGTCAGCTGCTCGATCGGCTGGTGAGTCGGGCCGTCTTCGCCCAGGCCGATGGAGTCGTGGGTGTAGACATGGATCACGCGCTGCTTCATCAGGGCCGACATGCGCACTGCATTGCGGGCGTATTCCATGAACATCAGGAAGGTCGCGCCGTAAGGCACCAGGCCGCCGTGCAGGGCAACGCCGTTCATGATCGCGGTCATGCCGAACTCGCGCACGCCGTAGTACACGTAGTTGCCGCTGGCGTCATGGGCTTCGACGCCCTTGCAGCCTTTCCACAGGGTCAGGTTGGAACCGGCCAGGTCAGCCGAACCGCCGAGGAACTCAGGCAGCAGCGGGCCGAAAGCGTTCAGGGCATTCTGGCTGGCCTTGCGGCTGGCGATGGTCTCGCCTTTGGCAGCGACTTCATTGATGTAGGCCTGGGCCTTTTCCGAGAAGTCGGCCGGCAGCTCGCCGCTGTCACGGCGCTTGAACTCGGCAGCCAGCTCCGGGTGCGCCTTGGCGTAGGCGTCGAAGCGCTGGTTCCACTCGGCCTCAGCCTTGGCACCGGCGGCCTTGGCGTCCCATTCGGCATAGATGTCGGCCGGGATTTCGAACGGGCCGTGGTTCCAGTTCAGTGCTTTGCGGGCCAGGGCGATTTCGTCGTTGCCCAGCGGGGCACCGTGGCAGTCTTCCTTGCCCTGCTTGTTCGGCGAACCGAAGCCGATGATGGTCTTGCAGCAGATCAGGGTCGGCTGCTCGCTCTTGCGCGCAGTCTCGATCGCCATCTTGATCTCTTCGGCATCGTGGCCGTCGACGTTGCGGATCACCTGCCAATTGTAGGCTTCGAAACGCTTGGGCGTGTCGTCGGTGAACCAGCCTTCGACTTCGCCGTCGATGGAGATACCGTTGTCGTCGTAGAACGCGATCAGCTTGCCCAGGCCCAGGGTGCCAGCCAAGGCGGCGACTTCGTGGGAGATGCCTTCCATCATGCAGCCGTCGCCGAGGAACACGTAAGTGTTGTGGTCGACGATGTTGTGGCCGTCACGGTTGAACTGCGCGCCCAACACTTTTTCTGCCAGGGCAAAGCCCACGGCGTTGGCCAGGCCTTGGCCCAACGGGCCGGTGGTGGTCTCGACACCCGGGGTGTAGCCGTATTCCGGGTGGCCCGGGGTACGGCTGTGCAGCTGGCGGAAGGCCTTGAGGTCGTCGATCGACAGGTCGTAGCCGGTCAGGTGCAGCAGCGAGTAGATCAGCATCGAGCCGTGGCCGTTGGACAGCACGAAGCGGTCACGGTCGGCGAAGCTCGGGTTGCTCGGGTTGTGCTTCAGATAGTCGCGCCAAAGCACTTCGGCGATATCCGCCATGCCCATAGGGGCACCTGGGTGGCCGCTGTTGGCCTTTTGCACGGCATCCATGCTGAGTGCACGAATGGCGTTGGCACGTTCACGACGGCTGGGCATCGCTGATCTCCTGGGGCTTGAATAAGTAGTGAAACGAAAAAAGGCGGCCATTTTCGCCCACTGGGGGGGCTGGGGGCAAACATTAAAGCTGCGAGCGGCAAGCTTTAAGCTGCAAGCGAAAGCAGACCCGCGCGCGGAACGCTCTATTCTTGCAGCTTGAGCCTTGCGGCTTGCAGCTCATCGCCAATATCAAAACTTTTTGATATTGGTCTTGCGGGGGCAACGATGCCTGTCTAGACTGCCGCCCCATGAACCTCCGTGCGCAATCGATCCCCGAGCGAAGCGACACACTGGCTGCCCTGTGCAAAGCCAGTGGCGATGCGCTGCGCCTGAATGTCTTGCGCGCGCTGGCCAGCGATTCGTTTGGCGTGCTGGAACTGGCGCAAATCTTTGACATCGGCCAGTCCGGCATGAGCCACCACCTCAAGGTACTGGCCCAGGCCGAACTGGTGGCTACCCGCCGCGAAGGCAACGCCATCTTCTACCGCCGCGCCCTGCCCGACAGCCTGCGCCTTGGCGGGCGCCTGCACACGGCGCTGCTCGACGAGGTCGACGACCTGACCTTGCCGCCGGCGGTACAGGCACGGATCGCCCAGGTGCAGCAGCGTCGTGCGGCCACCAGCCAGGACTTCTTCCAGCGCGTGGAAGAAAAATTCCGCGCCCAGCAAGACCTGATCGCCGGCCTGCCGCAGTACCGCGAAAGCCTGCTGGCCATGCTCGACAAACTGAATTTCGGCCCGGCTGCCAGTGCACTGGAGGTAGGCCCCGGCGACGGCGGCTTCCTGCCGGACCTGGCGCGGCGCTTCGGCACGGTGACCGCGCTGGACAACAGCCCGACCATGCTCGAGCTGGCCCGCCAGGTCTGCCAGCGTGAAGGCCTGGACAATGTGAACCTGCAGTTGGCCGATGCACTGGATGCAACGGATGTGGCAGCCGACTGCGTTGTGCTGAACATGGTCCTGCACCACTTCAGCGACCCGGCCCTGGCCCTGCGCCTGCTGGCCAAACGGGTGAAAGCGGGCGGCAGCCTGCTGGTCACCGAGCTGTGCAGCCATGACCAGGGGTGGGCGCGGGATGCCTGCGGCGACCTCTGGCTGGGCTTCGAACAGGACGACCTGGCCCGTTGGGCCAACGTTGCCGGGCTGGTCCCCGGGGACAGCCTCTACGTGGGCTTGCGTAACGGTTTCCAGATACAGGTCCGCCACTTTCAGCGGGCGACTGGCGACATACACCATCGGTAAATTTTAGGAACCCTTCGAGATGAGCGAATACTCCCTTTTCACCTCCGAGTCCGTGTCCGAAGGGCATCCGGACAAGATCGCCGACCAGATTTCGGACGCTGTCCTTGATGCCATCATCGCTCAGGACAAATACGCCCGCGTAGCCTGCGAAACCCTGGTCAAGACCGGAGTCGCCATCATCGCCGGCGAAGTCTCCACTTCCGCCTGGGTCGACCTCGAAGAGCTGGTACGCAAGGTCATCATCGACATCGGCTACAACAGCTCCGACGTCGGCTTCGACGGTGCCACCTGCGCCGTGATGAACATCATCGGCAAGCAGTCGGTCGACATCGCCCAAGGCGTCGACCGCTCCAAGCCGGAAGACCAGGGCGCGGGCGACCAGGGCCTGATGTTCGGCTACGCCAGCAACGAAACCGACGTGCTGATGCCGGCGCCGATCTGCTTCTCGCACCGTCTGGTCGAGCGCCAGGCCGAAGCGCGCAAGTCCAAGCTGCTGCCGTGGCTGCGCCCGGACGCCAAGTCGCAGGTCACCTGCCGCTACGAAAATGGCAAGGTGGTCGGCATCGACGCCGTCGTCCTGTCCACCCAGCACAACCCTGAGGTCTCGCAGAAAGACCTGCAGGAAGCGGTGATGGAGCTGATCGTCAAGCACACCCTGCCGGCCGAGCTGCTGCACAAGGGCACCCAGTACCACATCAACCCGACCGGCAACTTCATCATCGGTGGCCCGGTGGGTGACTGCGGCCTGACTGGCCGCAAGATCATCGTCGACTCCTACGGCGGCATGGCCCGTCACGGTGGTGGCGCGTTCTCCGGCAAGGACCCGTCCAAGGTCGACCGTTCGGCCGCCTATGCCGGCCGCTACGTGGCCAAGAACATCGTTGCTGCCGGCCTGGCCGAGCGCTGCGAGATCCAGGTGTCCTACGCCATCGGCGTGGCCCAGCCGACCTCCATTTCGATCAACACCTTCGGCACAGGTAAAGTGTCGGACGAGAAGATCGTACAACTGGTGCGCGAGTGCTTCGACCTGCGCCCGTACGCCATCACCAAGATGCTCGACCTGCTGCACCCGATGTACCAGGAAACCGCTGCCTACGGCCACTTCGGCCGCACGCCACAGCAGAAGACTGTCGGCGACGACACCTTCACCACCTTCACCTGGGAGCGCACCGACCGCGCCCAGTCGCTGCGTGACGCTGCCGGGCTGTAATTTTCCTACAGCGGTAAACGAAAGCCCCTGCCGAGCGATCGGCAGGGGCTTTTGCTTTTCAGGTTTCCGCCGTGAGCGTTGTGACATATCGACTGACAACTGCTCACAGCAACCAGCGCGCTACCTGCCTAGGCTGAAGGCTCCTCCCGCCATGCAAGGATGCTGGCCATGCCGTTCATGCTGCTATTTGCACTGCTGCTCTCACTGCAGGCCTCGCTTGCAAGGGCCGCCTCATGCCCCGACTGGCCCATGCAACAAGCCGAAACCGAAGTTGCCCACCTGCGCGATACGCTTTCCCACTGGGATGACCACTACCACCGCCAGGGCATCGCGCTGGTGGCAGATGAGCTGTATGACCAAAGCCGACAACGCCTGCACCACTTGCAGCAATGTTTCGGCCTGCTGGCAGGACTTGCCCCCCTGACGACGGCACGTGGCCCGGTTCCCCACCCCATTCCGCATACCGGCGTCGACAAGCTCGCCGACGAGCAGGCCGTGGGCCGCTGGATGGCTGGCAAGACGGGCCTGTGGATACAGCCCAAGGTCGATGGCGTGGCGGTCTCTGTTCGCTATCGGCAGGGGCAACTGGTGCAGTTGCTGAGCCGCGGTGATGGGGTGCAAGGGCACGACTGGAGTCGCCATATCGCTCAGCTCGGCGCCATCACCCGGCAACTGCCCCAAGCGCGTGACCTGGTGCTGCAAGGTGAACTCTACCTGCGCCTGGACGCACATATCCAAGCCCAGGCTGGCAGCGTCAATGCGCGCGGGACCGTGGCCGGGCTACTCGCCCGCAAGCTGTTCAGCGCAGAACAAGGGGCCGGCATCGGCCTGTTCGTCTGGGACTGGCCGCAAGGCCCCGATAGCCAGGCCGAACGGGTTTCGCAACTGGCGCAACTGGGCTTCCCCGACAGCCAGCGCTACAGCATCGCGATCGACTCCGCCACCCAGGCCGCGCACTGGCGCCAGCACTGGTACCGCTCACCCCTGCCCTTCGCCACCGATGGCGTGATTCTGCGCCAGGACGCACGGCCACCCGCTGAGCGCTGGCAGGCCAAGGCGCCTTACTGGCTCGCAGCCTGGAAGCACCCCTACGCCCAGGCCCTGGCAGACGTACGCGAAGTCCGCTTGCGGGTCGGCCGCACCGGGAGGATCACACCGGTGCTGCAGCTTCAACCGGTCAAACTGGACGACCGACTGATCACCCAGGTAAGCCTGGGCTCACTGGACCGCTGGCAGCGCCTCGACATTGCCCCGGGTGACCAGGTGGCAATCAGCCTGGCAGGGCTGACCATCCCGCGTTTCGAGCGCGTGGTGCATCGCGCGGCCCTGCGCCAGCCGGTGGCGGTGCCGCCGCCAGGGCGCTATCACCCGCACAGCTGTTGGCACGCAGGCGATGGCTGCAACGAGCAGTTCATCGCACGGCTCACATGGCTCAGTGGCAAGCAGGGGCTGGCCATGCCACGCACCGGGCCGGGTACGTGGCGGCGCCTGGTCGATGCGGGGGTAGTTACCTCGATGACTGACTGGCTGCACCTCGATACCCAGCGAATGGGTGAGGTGCCGGGTATCAGCGAAGCGACTGCCACACAGCTGATGAACAGCTTCGAAAGCGCGCGCTCCCAACCCTTTGCCCGCTGGTTGCGGGCGCTTGGCGTACCCGCACCCGGCGGCATGCAACTGGAAGGTGAGTGGGCTCAGCTATCCTTGCGTACTGCCGGTGACTGGCAGGCATTGCCGGGTATCGGCGCCGTACGCGCGCATCAGCTTGAGGCATTTTTCATGGCCAACGAGGTTCAAGCCATCGCAGCGCGGTTGAACGAGGCCGGCGTCAACGCATTCCAATTCAGCGACAAAGCCCCCGCGCAATGAATTATTACCAAAATCCATGTAAGCAAAGTCTGAGTATCGACCAGAAAAAACCAACAAGGGTTTCTAAATAGGAAAAACCAAGGCAGGATTTCCCCCAACTTTTCTGCCCGCCCCGTTCAGGAGGCTTTTCATGAAACGTATTTCGACTCTTTTCCTGCTCGCAACCCTTGGTCTGACCGCTGGCGCCGTGCAGGCCGCCCAGCCGGATGCCGGCCTGACGGGCTGCGACGCCAAACGCAGTGCCATCGAGAACCAGCTGAAGATTGCCCGTGAACATGGCAACAGCGACCAGGTCGCGGGGCTCGAACAGGCACTGGAAGGCGCCAAGAACTGCACCGATAACAGCCTGCGCAAAGAGCGCGAACAAAAAGTGCTCGATGCACGCCATGAAGTCGCACAGCGCGAAAAAGACCTGAAAAAAGCCGAGAAAAAAGGCGACGCCGAAAGGATAAACAAGCGTAAAGACAAGCTCGCAGAGTCCAGGAAGGAACTGCAGGAAGCAGTGGACGAACTGGACCGCTGACAGGCCCTGCTTATGCTGCCTGCCCTGGCTCCATCAGCGGTTTCCCGGTGATGGGGCCAAGGCATTTACCCTCAATGATTGCGAAACTCGGTATGACAGGCCTTGCATGCTGCCTCGACCTTGTCCATCGGCCCTTTCAATTGCGCGGCGTCCAGCGGCTGGCCCCGAGTCGCATCGACCAGCTCGCCAGTCACGCCCTCCAGTTGCCGGGCAAGGTCATGGAAACGCGCCTGACGCTCCCACACCTCTGCTCGTGCACTGCTGTCGCCGCCATCGCGCGCCTGCGGGAAGTGCTGCCACGGCTGCTGCGACAGGGCGTCGAGCTTCACGGCCCCCTCGGCAAACTTCTCCCCGTCGAAGGGCAAACGACCGCGCAACATGCCACCCAGGTCTTCGCTGGTCTTGAGCATGTCCTTGAAGATCACCTTACGCTTGCCCAACGGCGAATTCGGGTCAACACGGTCACAGGCGTTCAGGGCCAGGGCTGCGAGCAGAACAACGGTCAATCGCTTGAACATCACGGTCAATACGGCCTACGAAAATGGGCAGCCAGTATCGCCGCCCGAGGGCCAAAGACCAATAGCCACATAAATAACAGGGGCGAATATTCATCTTCGCCCGTGACAGGAACCCACACATGAAATCTGCCCTGCGCCACCTGGCCTGGACACTCCCGGCGCTGGCCCTGCTGGCCGGCTGCAACGGCGGCGAAAGCGCCAAGCCAGAGCCCCATGCCATTGCCACCTATGCCAACGCCACCTGGCAGGACCTGCCCAGCGTCAGCGACGCCGATCTGGTTGCCGGCTTCCACGCGTGGCGTAATGGTTGCGAGAAGCTCAAGCGCGACACAGTCTGGGCCGCCACCTGCGAGGCCGCTGCCAGCGTGCCCGACGACGCCCTGCAAATACGCGCCTTCCTGCAGCAGAACCTGCAGGTCTATGGCCTGCGCTCGGCCGAAAACAATGCCAACGGCCTGATCACCGGTTACTACGAGCCGGTCTACCCCGGCAGCCTGAAGCCTACCGAGGCCAACCACGTCGCGGTTTATGGCGTGCCCGACGACATGATTGTGGTCGACCTGGCCAGCGTGTACCCAGAGCTCAAGGGCAAGCGCTTGCGTGGGCGCTTGGACGGCCGCGTGCTCAAGCCTTACGACACCGCCGAGGTGATCAACCGTGAGGGCGTCAAGGCCCCGGTGCTGGCCTGGCTGACCGACCCGATGGACCTGCAGTTCCTGCAGATCCAGGGTTCGGGCCGGGTACAACTGGAAGATGGCCGCCAACTGCGCCTGGGCTACGCCGACCAGAACGGCCACCCCTATCGGCCGATCGGCCGCTGGCTGGTGGAGCAGGGCCAATTGAAGAAGGAAGAGGTGAGTATGGGCGCCATTCACGCCTGGGCCCAGGCCAACCCACAGCGGGTACCGGAATTGCTCGCCAGCAACCCCAGCTACGTGTTCTTCAGCACCCGCCCCGACAGTAACGAAGGCCCGCGCGGCTCGCTCAATGTGCCATTGACGGCCGGTTACAGTGTGGCGATCGACCGCAAGGTGATTCCGCTGGGCAGCCTGCTCTGGCTGTCGACCACGCGCCCGGACGGTACGCCGGTGGTGCGGCCGGTAGGCGCTCAGGATACGGGTGGAGCTATTGCTGGCGAAGTACGTGCGGACCTGTTCTGGGGCACCGGGCCTGAAGCAGGCGAGCTGGCCGGTAACATGAAGCAGCAGGGGCAGATCTGGATGTTGTGGCCGAAAGGCAAACCGCTGCCTGAAGTGCCGAAAGTCCTTTGATACGGTGCTGAATGCTGCGCGGATAAAACCGCCCCCACAGGGATCGCAATGGCCGCTGTGGGAGCGGGTTTACCCGCGAAAAGCGCGACGACTCAGGCCGAAACGACGAAGAACGACACGATCAGCGCCAACCCGGCAAACCACACCAGCGAGCGCAACGCCGCCCAGTCCGCCAGGTAGCAGATGATGTAGAGCAGCCGACTGGTGATGTACATCACGCCCAGCACGTCCTGCGTCACTTGTTCGGCATTGCCGACGATATCGGCCACCAGCACGGCCGCCGCAAATGCCGGAAACGCCTCGTAGCTGTTCTGCTGCGCGGCGTGGGCACGGCGCGGCAGGCCCGATAGCGTGTCGAGGAAGGCGCGCGGGTCGTGATTGTCCTTGAGGCCGAAACGGCCACTGCTCACCTTGGCGATCAACGCACAAAGCGGCGGCAGTGCCAGCGCGATCAGGATGCACCACAGGGCAACGGTCATGGACAGGACTCCTTGTTCAATAATCGGGTTAGAGCTTCATTACCAGCATACCTGCCAGCACCAGCCCGCAAGCTAGGAGTCTTGGCCCGCCAAAAGGTTCTTTGAGGTAGCGCATGCCAAACAGCACCACCAGGATTACGCTCAACTCTCGCAACGCTGCCGCTTCGGCCACCGATCCCAGGTGCATGGCCCACAGCACCAGGGCGTAACTGAACAACACGCAAAACCCCACGGCCAACCCCAGCCGCCACTGGGTTCGCCAGAACAGCACGAAGGGGGCCCGCCGCGCCACACTGGCCACCAGCGGGAAGGGCCAGGCACTGAGCAAGGTCAGCCAGACCAGGTAGTCCCACGGCTTGCCCCACAGCCGTACCGCCTGGCCATCGAACCAGGTGTAGCAACCGATGCACAGGCCGATCAGAGCCACCACCGGCAGCATCGACCAGGGCAGGCGATCGCCCCCTCCCCCCTGCCATAGAAGGCACGCCATGCCGCAAGGGATGAGCAGGATGCCGATGATCTGCTGCTGGCTCAGCGACTCCCCAGCAAACGCCAGGGTCAGCCCCAGCACCACCAACGGCGACAGCCCGCGCATCAGAGGATAGACCAGCCCCAGGTCGCCCACGCGGTAGGCTTTGATCAGCAGGTAGCGGTACAACTGCTCGGCCAGCGCCGAGGCTATCAGCCAGGGCCATATCTGCGCCGGCGGCACATCGACGAACGCCACCGCCAGCACCGCGAACACCAGTGCCACCGTGTCCATGCTGGCGATCACCAGCAAGCGCTCGCCGCTGAATTTGATCAGGGTATTCCACGTCGCATGCAGCAAGGCGGCGACCAGTACCAGGGATGTTGCCAACACGCCTTCTTATCCTTGTGAGGTTTCTCGAGGGTTGAATATATAGCGTTCCAGGGGGCCGCTGCGCGCCCCAATCGCCGGCAAGCCAGCTCCCACAGGGACCTCACCGGCTTCAAGT